>CAZMPP010000325.1:0-3115 GCA_964568035.1 uncultured bacterium | reverse complement strand
TCCCAACGAGCGCATCCTGCAAGTGATCGAGAAGAAGACGCCGCTCAACGAGGCCTTCTCCTATGCCGACGACGTGCTGCGTCAGGGCATTGCCGGCATCAGCGACCTGATCACGCAGCCCGGCCTGATCAACTTGGATTTTGCCGACGTCAAATCGATTATGACCGACGCGGGTTCGGCGATGATGGGTATCGGCGAAGGCACCGGCGAGCATCGTGCGGCCGACGCCGCGCAAAAGGCGATCGCGTCGCCGTTGCTTGAGACCACGGTGGAAGGCGCGCATGGCGTGATCTTCAACATCACCGGCGGCCCCGATATGGCGATGTACGAAGTCAACGAAGCGGCCGAGATGATCAGCCGCGCGGTCGACTCGGAAGCACAGATTATTTTCGGCGCCTCGATCGATCCGACGATGTCGGGCAAGGTGCGCGTGACGGTGTTGGCTGCCGGCTTCGGCTCGCGGCGCACGCCGCGCGGCGCGCAGGGCGGCTATGCGTTCGATACCGGACGTTTGGAAACGGTCGCTCCGGTGACGATGGACGACATCGACGTACCGGCTTTCCTGCGCTATCGCGGCTAACGGAGCAACCGTGAACGCCAGTCCCGCCCTCGACGCAATGTTGGGGGTGAGACTGCCCGTGCTCGACGACGGCTTCGTGCGCGTCGTCGACTACATGGGCGGCGACGAATCCATCGTGCAGGCGGCGCGCGTTTCATACGGCGCAGGCACCAAGCGCATCTCCGAGGACCGTGGGCTCATTCGTTACCTGATGCGCCATCGCCACACGACGCCGTTCGAGATGTGCGAAATCAAGTTCCACGTGCGCGTGCCGATGGATTGCTGGCGGCAATGGATCCGTCACCGCACGGCCAACATCAACGAATACTCGACGCGCTATTCGCTGGCCATCGATTCGGCGCAGGGTACGAGCCAGGAGCAATGGCGACGACAATCGAGCGCCAACCGGCAGGGCAGCGAAGAGGCGATCGATGCCGCCGTCGGCCAGGATCTCTCGGAGCGCGAGCGCCAGCTCCACACGCTGGCTCGCGAAGTCTACGAGGAGCGCATCGCCGCAGGCGTGGCACGGGAACAAGCGCGTAAGGATCTCCCGGTTTCGACCTACACCGAGGCCTACTGGAAGATCGACCTGCACAACCTCTTCAACTTCTTGGCGCTGCGAATGGACGCGCACGCTCAAGAGGAGATCCGCCGGTATGCCACCGTGATCGGCGAACAAGTCGTAGCGACGTGGTGTCCGCTGGCGTGGGAAGCGTTCGTCGACTATTCGCTTGAGTCGCTCGTGCTCTCGAAGATCGAGCGGGAGATCATCGCGCTGATTGGTGGCGGCCACACGGCAGACGCGATCGCACAAGCGCAAGCACTCGGTAAGCGCGAACGAAACGAGCTTGAGGCAAAGCTAACTACGTTGGCGATCGCGGTTCCGTGGGCGACGTGAGGCGCTTTTAGGTTTCGCAGTAGAAGTAGTCCAGTTGCGGGGATGCGGCGATGAGGAGCGATTCGCGGCCTTCTACTAGGGGTGCGGGCATGTCTACCAGCAGCTTGTCGGAATCGGGGTAGTAACAGGCGTCAAAGGCTTCGGTGCGCGCTAGGAGGAGGATGGTTGCGGGGGCGTCGCTTTCGTTGAGCAGCTGGTGCGTTCCGGAGACGCCGACCGGCAGCGCGACAAAGTCGCCTTTGCGGCAACGGATCGTTCCCGATAGCGTGCGAACGCTGGGCTCGCCGTCGAGTACGACGAAGAGCTCTTCCTCGCGGGCGTGGCCGTGCAGCGGACAGAAGCGTGTTCCGGGGTCCAGCGTGCTGACGCGATAGCCGAGCTTCCGCGCGCCGATAGTGAAGCCGACCTCGGCGTCGTGGCAGCTGAACTGCGAAGGCTGGTCGGGATGCTCGACTCGCTCGTCGAGAAACTCCAGCTCGTCGAGATTGATGCGCAGCACCTCCGCACCGGCACGCACGTGGAGCGCTGCATAGAGCGCAGCGTACGCGTCGGTGAAGACCGGCTCTCCGAAGCTGGTGAGAATTGTTTGGGGGTACTCGCGCATGATGCGGCGCAGACCCAGCGCGGCCTTGAGCGCATCGGCGAAGAGCGGCTCGGCGGGTAGCGAAAGCGCGCCCACCGGAGTTCCGAGCAGCGTATCGCCGCAGACGACCGTGCGCATTTCGGCAATGCTGACGGCGAACTCGTTCGGACGGCGTTGATTGGGCAGCGCGATAGCGCGCATTCCCGGCGCGATCGCTTCGCGGTGGCGGGGTTCGCTGACGACCGCGCAGCCAAACCGCGCGGCAAGCGCGTTTGCGGCTTCACGCCGTTCTTCGCTCATCACGACGATGAGCGATAAACCGCCGAGCTCGCCCAAAGCGTGCGTGGCCGCCTCGTCGGGAAGCAGCGGTTCGAGGAGCACGTTGCCTTGCTCGCCGGCAAAGACGTAGGCGTGGGCGACGAGCGGACGTCCGGGGAGAATTTGTGAGAAGCAGTACGTGTTGGGAATTCGCAGTGGTGCAAGCATGACTTGCGGGGGTTTGGGTGGCTTACGCGTTAGCCCTCCGAACGGCGACGGCCAGCGTGGCCAGCAGCGCCGCCCAGGCAGGAAGTTTGATCAAGACCCAGAGCGGGTCGTCGCTCGCACGGGCAGCGGTGTAGTCGCGCCACGCAACTTCGGCAAACTCCCCCGGCGAATATTGCCGACTGATTGCGACGGGCGTCGGGAGATGCGGCGGGTGGAGTTCGAAGGCGTAGATCGTTACCGCTGTCGCGCAGAAGATGCCGACTGCGGCCCAGCGTTCAATGCGCAGCGTGGCCAGAATAACCGCGCACACAAAGAGACTCGCCAAAAAGAGCTGCTTCATGCCCCAAACGGCAATCCACGGTATCGAAAGCGCGCAGAGCGCCGCGGCGAGAACGGCGCGCGCAGCGCCGCGCGTCGCCACGGCCAGCACTAGAAGCGCGGGAAGGGCAAAGCTGAGCTCTTCTTGATGCAGAAACGGCCCGCCGATCACGGCGCAGAGCGCCGGGATAAAGACAAGGAGCTCGGGCCGCGCGAGGGCGCGCTGCATGCGCGGCGCCAGCCACAGACCAACCGCTAAGAGCAGAACGTA
>CAZMPP010000324.1:0-3116 GCA_964568035.1 uncultured bacterium | reverse complement strand
TGACGGGGGCCGGAACGATCGATCGGCTCGTGCTGGGGCAAGACGACGCCGGTCCGGTCGGTCTGCACGTGCCCGACGTTCGAACGCTGCAAGCCGACTTGGCGTCACTCAATCTCGGCGAGCGCGCCTCGATCGAGCCCGGCGCCGACGAGCTGGGTACGGCGCTCGTCGCGCACGCCATTGCCCGCGCCGCACGGTGGCAACCGCGCATCGCGGTACGATATTCGACTCCCGGCGGCGCGGCGTTCCAAGATCCGATCGAGTTCGCACCAATCTCCAACGCCATCAACGCGTTGATCGGGCTCTGCGGAGGTGTGAGCGACGACGCCAATCCCGAGATCGTCCTCTACGTGCGCGTTCCGCATACGACGCCGGCGGAAGATGACGCCCTCGAATCGGCCATGCGCGCCGACGCTGCGGCAGGCCGTTCCGTAGCACTCGCCGACCTCTCGTTCCTCGCAACGTACGAGGACCAGGGCGCGTTCGCGCGGCGCATCCTCGCTTCGGGCGTCGCAGCCAAACTCGACGCATACTCTTCCTGGAACACCAACGCCAACACGGTAGGCACGGCTCTAGCCGAAGCCATCAGCGCAGGCGCCGGGCGTCGCACGCACACCTACGATGGGCTCGCCCACCGGACGGCCACCTTTATCCGCTTCTTGGACGACTACGCCTTCCACGACTTGGTGCGCCCCGACATCAACGCCGCGCTAACGGCACAAGGTATTCCCGATCACACGCTACTTTCGCCCGACGTCGCGCGCACAACCGAGCAACGCGCAAGAGCGCTACTCTGGAGCTACGCGCCGCAAATACTAGCCCAACTCGACCCCGGCTACCACATCGCCGCAATATCAATCACGCTCCCATGGGACCGAACCTTCGAAACCGAAATCCAGGTAGGCTTGGCGCCTAATTTATAACTATGACGGCGCAAAAAAGCAGGGCGGTTAAAAACAACCGCCCTGCCGATTTTCTAGCGAAAGCTAGTTGGGGTTACTGCTTCGAACGCGGGTTCTGGGATACGCCATTGACCGTGTAGCTGACCCCGAGACCGTTACTGATGCTGTACCAGTAGGTGAGTGACGTTGGGCTGTACTGGTAAATATCGATGGTTCCGTTCTCTTGGTCCGCCGCCGCCAGCGTCATGGATTGACGGTTGAGCTTGCCGAAGACCGAAATTCCCTGAAGCGGGAAGGGGCCGCCGACGAGCGTGCACGACGGGTTGCATCCGGAGTAGACATAGACGCTCGCGTCGCTCTTGCTGAACGAAACGATGTTGCCCTTGTTGTCGATGTCGAGGCCGCCGTAGTCGAGGTTCATGAATCCGGTTGCCTCCGTGCCACCGCCGGTGCAGCCGGCGAAGTACACGAGGTGCGCGCCGGCCGAGACGTCTTCAGCAGAGGCCCAGCAGTTGCCGCTGTTGTCCATCGCAACGCCGGCAACTTTGTACATCACCGAGTTGGTGAGGTTGTCCGTGCAGCCGCCGGCGAGCGTGCAGATCGAGACGCTGCCCGAGGCGCTGCTGTTATCGAAGATGTTGCCGAGAGCGATCTTGCCGTTGACCGCATCGGGGCTCGACGCGTCGGACGGCTGTCCGTACGGGTCCGCGATGTTGCCGGCGAGAGCGCCGCACATTCCGGGTCCCTGGTAGATGTTAAGCGAACGCGTTCCGCCGTCGGGCTCGAGGAAGTTGCCGACGCCGTCGACACCCATGCCGTTGACGTAGCTTACGCCACCGATGGTGCATTCGGGGGGATTGTTCGCCGTGTTCTTACGCTGATAGCCGAAGACCGACGTGCCGTAAAACTCGCCGGCATAAATGCCACCCTGACCGGCGCCCGCGGGAACCGGACGACTCATGACGGCTCCCGGCCGCATGATGTGAATATCGGTATTGCAATAGACGCTAGCGGGATACTCCCACTGCGGTTTTTGTTTGTGGCCGTGAGTCCGGGCTTGGGCCCCGGCGCCCATTGACGGCATCGTCGGGCTGGTCGTCGAGGACGTGCCGCCCGAACAACCCGCGATAAGCGCTACAGCGACCGTGGTGCACAGCGCTGAAGTAATCAAACGCATTGACGTGATTCTCCTTAGGCAGTAGCGGGGTTTGGTAGCCGGGGTAACCCCGGATGCTCGGTTCGGTTCGGCACCAAAGCGGCCGCCTCCCCGGGTCGGCTAGGGAAGGTGTTGTGAAGCCCCATTCCCCGGTTCTTCCCTGCCCCGCGCTATGGTCTAGCCATGAATGCGCTCAAACTTCTCGCCATAGCCGCGGCAATAGCGGTTTCGGCCGTCACCCCCGGAGTCGCCGCCGAGGCCGGCACGAGTGTCGATATTGTAGCATCGAACTGGAAGTTCACGCCCGGCACGATTCAGCTTCACGTCGGCCAGGTCGCCACTCTTCGCGTAACGTCCACCGAAGGCGTCCACGGCCTACAGTCCGACGAACTTGGAATCCCGCAGACCACGATCGCGCCAGGCTCAGTCAAGACGATCACAATAACGCCAAAAAAGACCGGCAAATACGTGCTGCACTGCTCGGTGTTCTGCGGTAACGGCCACGCGGACATGACGATCACGGTGACCGTCGTTCCATAAGCGGTTTGTTCCGAACAGTAGTGTACGGGAAAGTGCTACAATAACGATTATGCGAGTCCATCGTAGGTTTGGATTCGGCGCGTACATTGCGGTAGTTGGATTCGCTGCGATAACTCTTTTTGTGAGTAAGCCCGTGCAGGCAATGCCTAATTTTGCGCAGGCATATGGCATCGCGTGCTCTTACTGTCACATCCAGATTCCTGCACTGAACGCGTATGGACGCTGGGTCCAGCGGACGGGATACGCCGGCCTCAATCCGCACGTGTTGCAGCGCGAGTCTCCGATCTGGGTTGACTATCCGGTCAGCTACAGCCAGCAGGCCCCAAATGCGGCGTCCTGGGACATTGGGAGTCTCGGAGTACATGCCGACGGCGCCTTTGGAACTCCCCGGAGCGAGTGGACTTATCACGTGCAGCAATGGATTTGGGAGGGAAGCGAAGCCGGCGGCCTCGACACGGCATGGGTTGCCTACAACAACTTCTTCGATGGATCGGGGCACATCTTCGCAGGCAAGCTCG
>CAZMPP010000323.1:0-3127 GCA_964568035.1 uncultured bacterium | reverse complement strand
TGTGCGAACTGCACGATCTGCCGCATCGTCGCGTTCACGCTCGTCCGCGCCTGATCGTATAAAATCTGCTGAAACCGCCAAACGATGATCCCGCTCATCACCGTCAGCGCCACGATCAGCAGCAGCGAATACCCAGCCGCAATCCTCCACTTTAGCGACATCGCGACCGCCCCCAGAACCTAGTCCTTGATCGTATAGCCGACGCCCCGGACCGTCGTGATGAGCTTATCGTCGAAGCCATCGTCAATCTTCCCGCGCAGATAACGGATGTAGACGTCGATAAGGTTGGAGTCGCCAAGGAAGTCGCTGCCCCAGACGCCGTTGAAGAGTTCGTCGCGCGTGTGAACTTTGTTGCGATGGAGCAGCAGGTATTCGAGAAGCGCGTACTCCTTGGCCGTAAGCTGGATCTGCTTGCCGCCGCGATGCACTTCGTGGCGGTCGCGATCCATGACGACGTCGCGGTATTCGATGACGTTGCCTTGAGGGGAGCGCTCGCGCAGCCGCGCCCGCACGCGGGCGAGGAGCTCCTCGGTGGCAAAAGGCTTGGTAACGTAGTCATCGGCGCCGACGTCAAGTCCGGCGACGCGATCCGGAACGCGGTCGCGTGCGGTCAGCATGATGATCGGTACGGTGCTTTTCGCGCGTATGCGCTTGCAGACTTCGACGCCGTCCAAACGGGGAAGCATCAAGTCTAAAATCACTAAGTCGGGTTCTTTGAGGGCCTTTTCGAGGCCGGCGAGACCGTCGCGAGCGACGTCGACTTCGTAGCCTTCGTGCTCGAGCTCAAGCTGTAGGACGCGACTGATGGCTGCGTCGTCTTCGACGACGAGGACCCTATAGGCGCGCCGCTCCAGGGGTGGGCGTTTGTCCATGCATGGGGATTATCGTCCAGCCCTTCGTCGAGACCTGTACGACAGAAGTCCGGCCGGTTGCGGGGCGGTAAAGAGCGAGAGCCAGATTGCCGTCGCGCCGCCCGCGGCGAGCCACGCGAGAGTCGTCGCGTTGGAGAAGAAGCGCGAAGCAAAGGAACCGATCAAACCGAGCGTGTGAACGAAGAGCGATCCGCCGCCGAGGACCAGCAAGGCAACTAGCCAAATCGCTATCGCACCGGAAGCGCCCAGCGCGGCGAGATCCCACAGCGAGAAGACGGGTGCCGGACGGTACGCCGTGGCCAGCAGTATCGAAGAACGCAAGCCGGTGGGCGGCTCTTCGAGGGGTAACGCGAAGATCGCGCGCTCCAGTTCGCTGTCGTCCATCTTCACGATTCGGTTACCTCCATGCCGCTCAGAAGCCTGCGTAGCTGCTCCTTCGCGCGAAACAAATGTGTCTTTACCGTACCCATCGGCAGACCAAGTACCGTGGCGATCTCCTCGTACTGCTTTCCTTGCAGGTGGAAGAGCGTAATCACGGTGCGGTACTTCTCCGGCAGCGCGTCGATGGCGCAGCGCAGACGCGAGGCCTCGTCGAGAGCGATCGCCTGCTGCTCGGGACCCGGTCCCGAGTCGGCTCGATCCGGCATCTCGTCGCTAACGTAGTGCTTGCGGCGGTTGAGCCGGTCGCAGCACGCATGATATGCGATCGCGAAAATCCAGGTCGAGAACTTGGCTCCCGTCTTGAAGGTTCGAAGGCTGCGAAAAGCTTTGAAGAAGGCCTCTTGGGTTGCATCGCGCGCCTCCTCGACGTCGTGCAGGGTTCGGTACGCTAAGTGATAGACGGCACGGTCGTAGCGCTCGACGAGTGTGGCGAAGCTCTCCGGGTTGCCCCGAAGCGTCATCGCAACCAGCTCGCCGTCCTCCGGGAGGGCTTTTACGGCCACCGGTGGGGCCTCGGCCAAGCATGCCGACACATCAGTCGTACGATACGAAAGGGGCGATTGTTTCGCCCGGAGCCCTCAACGATGGGCTCCGGGCCGGCGAAACATGCCGGGGCGGCTGCCGTACCTAGGGCAGGAACTTTCACGGAGGCTCTACCCACAACATGACCACGATTCCAAAGAAAACTCTTCCCGGCTGCGGCCGGACCGATGGTTCGCCATCTACGCTGCCCGATGACCGGAACTCCGCGCAATCGCTGCGCCCCACCTTCGACGGCTGGGGGCCGAGGCTCTAGATGTCCCGCGCGTCGGTCGTCGGCATGCTCATCGCCGCCGAGATTCTGATCGTCGGAATGGCGATCTTTGCCCTGGGCCGGGGCGGCACCAGTTTCGCCGCCGGCCTTCATCACGTCGCTTTTACGCACAACACGATCGCCCCGGTGGCCGCCGGTTCCGAGCCGCACGTCGTCATCGACGATCGGTCGTCGCGCGTTCACGTCGCGGTTTCCAACGATAACCTCGTTCACGTGCGCGACCTCACCAGCATTCGCGGCGCCGTCTATTCAAGCGGAAGCTACGCGCAGCTGCACGTCACGCGTACGGCGGACGGCGTGCGCGTCGAACGCCCCCACACGGGCGCGCTTTCCTTCGAGATCTTCGGCTTCAGCACGCAGGCCATTGAAGTCGACGTGCCGAGCGGCTCGCACCTCGAGATCGCCGGCTGCGACGGCGCCGACGTCTTCGGAATCGCCGGCGGAACGACCGTTCATTCTCTCGACGGACACGTGACGCTGACCGATCTGCAAGGCACGGTTGACGTGCGAAGCGACGACGGATACGTCTCGGCGACCAACGTGCGCGGCGACCGGCTTGCCCTCGCGTCGAACGACGGGCACCTCGCCCTCAAGAACGTTACGGTCGACACGCTGCAGGCGCGAACGCTCGACGGCAGCATCAAAGCCGACGCCTTGAGCGTCGCAAACGATGCCAACATTCAAACCTCGGATGGCTCGATTCACATCGCCCTCGCTCCCAACGCCAACCTCGCGATCGACGCCTCGACGCTCGACGGAAGAATCTCCGTCGATGGCGCGACACTCGATCGCGACGCCCAGCGCACCATTCGCCTCGGATCGGCTGCGGGCAAGATGCGGCTAGCCACATCCGACGGCTCGATTCACATACTTACTAACGGAGAAGCTCTACAGTGACGGACCTTAGCGATCTCGTGCCGATGGTGGCAATCCTATGTATCTTCGGCGCACCCATTGCAGCATTCATCATCTCTCGGGTGTTGGCGCATCAGGAGCGCAT
>CAZMPP010000322.1:0-3135 GCA_964568035.1 uncultured bacterium | reverse complement strand
CAGCCCTGGAAATCCAGTCAACTGCGTCGGCGTCTGCACGAAAAACGACCACAACTGATACGGCAGATAGGTGAGACGAAACGGCGATCCGGTCGGCATCCCGGCCTGGTCCTGGTGGTACCACGTTATGTAGCCGATATCGGTCCACGTTCCCCAACGGGCTTCGTTATAGAAGACCCACAGCCCGATGAACGGCAGCAGCATCGCACCGAACGACCGTAACGCGGGCCACGACAACTGATTGCCGGAACGAATCGCAAGCATGTACGCGTAGATTGGAAGCGCCGCAATCATCGTAAAGCGCGATTCGACCGCACAGACGGCAAAGAGCGCAACCAGCCAGCCGCGTCGCTTTCCGGCGAGCTCGACCAGCGCCAGCATCGTAAAGCAGACCGCCGAAACGTGCGCGATAAACCAGACGTCGCCAAGCATCGCGCACCACAAGAGGTCGGTGCCGGCGAGTAAAAAAGCGCAAATCCACGCGTTGCCGGCGGGTTTGAGGCCGAGCCGCTCGCCCAGTTCCCACGCCGCACCGATCGCAACTGCGGCGAGCACTACAGCGAGAAACGTTTGATTCGTCTGCGCGCCGAAGATTGGAACGAAGGGAAGCAAGAGCAGCGCCGGGAGCGGCGCTTCGATCACGTAGTAACGGCCGCCATAGCGCAGGGCGTCGATGTAGGCACCGGGCCAGTCGATCCATGCGTGCCCGTGCAGCAGCGCTTGGGCGAGCAGGACGTAGTTGTTATACGCCGTGGCGTGAAGGCGCGAAACGAGCGCGGTAACGACGAACGCTACGAGACCGGCAACGATCGCCGGCTTGATGCGTCGCGGGCTCACTACGGCGGAAGCGTTGCGTGCGGCAGCGGCGCGGGCTGCAAGAACGTCGACGGCGGCAGATTCTCCGGGAAGCGATAATCGCTCCACACGATGCGCTCGCGCGCCGGCTTGCCCTTGATGCTGGCCATCGCTTGGGCCGCGATCGGCATCCAGTACTTCCCGAAGCCGCTGAACTCGATCTGCCCCGTGCCGTGCACGCCCAAGCCGTTACTATGAAAGTGAACGACGCGGGGAAGAAATCGCATTCCGTCGATCGTGATGCGATCGACCCAGGCGCCCGAGGGGCGGCTCAGCGGGGTCGCCTCGTAGACGTAGTCGATATGGTGCGCGTCTTTGACCGTCCCAAGAAAGAGCATTTCGTAGGTGTCTGCCCGCGGTGAAAAGCGGACTACGGTGTAGGGATCTTCGCGATGCGAGAATTTCACGATCTTGCGGTGTAGCGCAATACCATCCACCGCCAGCGTTTCGTCGCGCACCGAAACACCGCTTCGATAGATCCGGTGATACTGCTCGATGTTGCTGGGCCCGACTTGCGAAACCGTATAGGCATAGACCGCTACTTTTGGAACGGTCAGCTCCTGCACGGCCTCCGAGTACCGCTTGAGCACGTACTGTGAGTCCAGCTCGGCCGGGCGCGCGCCGGCGAGCGTCACGATAGCCAAAACGGCGCCCACGGCGCGTGCGATCATACCAAAACGGCGTCGCGAATCGCGCGCACGGCCGCTTCGGCGCCGTCGACGTTGCTGCCGCCGCCCTGCGCCTGCGTCGCCTGACCGCCGCCTTTGCCGGATACGAGCGGCGCCGCGAGTTTGACGAGGTTACCGGCGTGCACGCCGGCCTTGACCAAATCGTCGGTGGCGCTAACCAGCAGGCTGACGCTGCCGTCGTCGACGCCCGCGAGTGCGACAACGCCGCTGGGCAAGCGATTGCGAATCGCCGAGCCCAAATGGCGCAGCGCCTCGCCGCTGGCTTCCGGAATGACGGCGCCGACGAAGATGCGGTCGCCGCGGCGTTCGGCTCGCTCCACGTACGACTGCGCTTCGATGCCGGCGAACTTGGCCTTGAACTGCCCCAACGCCGTCTGCAAATCTTTGACCTCGCGCTGCAGCTTGTCGACGCGATCGCGCAATTCTTCCGGTGCGGCCGCCAGCGACGTCGAGAGGTTGGCGATTAGATCGCTCTGCTTGCCGAGATACTCTTCGGCAGCCTCGGATACGCACGACTCGATGCGCCGGATGCCGCTGCCTATAGAAAACTCGGAGAGCATGACGAACATACCGAGCTCGCCGGTCGAATGCGAGTGCGTCCCGCCACAGAACTCGATCGACGGACCGGCTTGCACGACGCGAATCAGCTCGCCGTACTTTTCGCCGGCCATCCAAATCGCACCGGTTTCCCTAGCCTCCTCGAGCGGCAACACCCGGGTAACGAGATGTGAGTCGTCGCGAATCATCTCGTTGACGCGGCGCGCGACCTCGCGCTTCTGTTCCGGTGTGAGCGCGCCTTGCGGCCAGCGAAAATCGAAGCGCATGCGATCGATACCGACCCACGAGCCGGCCTGGTTGACCTCTTCGCCGAGCACGTCTTTGAGCGCGCGTTGCAAAAGGTGCGCCGAAGTGTGATGACGCCGGATCTCGCGACGCCAGCGCGGATCGACGCTGGTATGTAACGACTGCCCCAGCGCTATGCTGCCGGAGAGCACGACGCCGGAATGCGCGATGGCTTCGCCCATATACTGCGTGTCGCGCACGTCGAAGGCGGCTTCGTCGCCGTCGACGCGGCCGCGGTCGCCGATCTGGCCGCCGCGCTCGGCATAGAACGAGGTGCGGTCGAGGACGATCGTTCCGGCCTCGCCTTCATCGAGCGCGTCGACCGGCTTACCGTCTTTGAGCAAGGCGACGACGGTGCCTTGAGCCTCCAGTCCTTCGTCGTAACCGGTAAAGCTGCTGCGCATCGCGGGAAGGTCGGCAAGTGCGACCACTTCGCGCTTAGCGGCGGCATCCCGACGCGCACGTTCGCGTTGTTCTTCCATGAGCTGGTCGAACCCGACGGTGTCGACGACGGCGCCACGCTCGCCCGCAATCTCACGAGTCAGCTCGACCGGGAATCCATAGGTGTCGTGGAGCAGGAAAGCTTCCTGGCCGCCGATCACGTGCTCGCCGCGTGCGAGCACTTCGTCGATGATGCGGTCGAGCATCGTCATGCCACGCTCCAAGGTACGGTCGAAAGTCTGTTCTTCGTTGCGCAGCGCGCCGCTGATGCGCCCGATGCTATGGCGCAGCTCCGGATAGCCGGTTT
>CAZMPP010000321.1:0-3135 GCA_964568035.1 uncultured bacterium | reverse complement strand
CCACCGACTCCCACAGCGCCAGCCAACGGGGCGGCCAATACGCCGCCGGAAAGCTCGCTCCGTTCTCGTTGGGGGTGCTGCCAGCATATCCAATGAGCGCCGCGGTAATGCTTGCGCCGTTGAAGTTGGCAGTACCGTTCATCGAGATCGAGCATCCCGGGGCATCGATGTTGGAACCATTGAAATTGGTCTGTGCGTTCGGGTCGAGGAGAAAAACGCAAGAGTTGTTATTATTCGATATCCGTGCGACGGCTTGCGTCGTCGTCGACATCAACGGCTTGCCGAAAAGCTTCGTCAAGAACGTCGGGACGTTGCTGCTGGTAATCTTGACCATGACGGCACACTGGTCGCTACTGAACGTTCCGCCGGAAGGCGGATTAGAGACCGCCACGCTGACGCTGCCCGCGTTGGTAAAGTTATTGTCCGCGGCATCTTGCTGCGCAGCCGACGTCGCAACCCCCTGATTTGGGCAAGTCGAACGGAGTAGTTGCTGCGCTCCGCCGATTGCGGCGGCATCGGTAGCCGACTGTTGCTGACGCTCTTGATAGCGCCAATACCCGACGTCGGCGGCCATACCGCCGAAACCCATGAGCGTTGCGAGAGCGAGTGCGACGAGCGGTAGCGCGTGTCCGGCCTCAGCGTTGCGTTTCAAATTCGAATAACTCCCTTGCCAATACAAGTGGCAGCAGTTCGGGACGCATTATGGCACCAGTTTGCTAATGCGTCAACGTGATTCAACAAAGGTTCGTTCCATCGTGAGTTATGCGACATACGGTCCCTGGGAATTAGGTCCCAGACAATGTAAGCGCAATGGAAACGCCCAGAAGTTTCGCCGCAATAAGCGCTGGAATAACTTCCGCTGCTCGCAAATCAAAGGCAATCAGTCGCGACAGTACGTGCCATCGCACTTCCGCTGCGAGCAATGCAGCGTTGGCAACCCAATATAGTCCGGCGCCGAAGGCAACGCGCGGAAATAGCCGGCGTAACTTAGATCGCATCGGCAACCACCGCGTAGAGGCCGCCCAGATGCGCGCCGGCCGCACCCAGTAAGACAGATCCAATGCCTCCCACTAAGGCGACGAGTACCGCGTACTCGACGATCTGCTTACCGGACGCGGCACAGCGCGCTCGAGCCCGCCAGAGCGTACCGGCTAAGAAGTTAACGTCCACGGAATGCCTCCCCACGCCGCGACCCATTGGGTCGCGCGGAACGAAGCCGTCCTCTAAGACGGCTCCCGCTCGGCCGGGAAGCACAGTCGGCCGTGCATAATGGAGCGCCCTTGCGAGCGCTGCCGGATTATGGCACGGCGTCTGTTAACGCGTCAACGTCCTTCAACGAAATTGGGACGCAGGTCCCAATTTAGTAGGACTTAGGGTTGGATCGTTATGGGCTGAACGATGCTCTCTTGCCCGAACCCATCGGTAAAATTCGCGACGACGGTGTAACGCGTGGGAACCGTTACGTGCGGTGCAGGGAGCGTAACGACGTCGGATTCTGCACCGACGTCAGCCGATGCGATCTCTCGCGACTGCGGATCGGTGAGCGTAATGCGCATTCCATTGCGCGGTGAGAGGATGCGGACGCGAATCGGCGTGCCGCCTTTGACGGACCGCGCCGCGACTTGGAAGGTGCCGTTGGCGTCGCCGATCGTGCTTGCCGCCGAACTGGGGTTATCGTCGCCGGCAATCGCCGCGTCGAGCGGCGCGTCATCGCTAAGCACGGCAAGCCCGGCCATCGTTTGTGCGCTCGATCGCCCTTGAGTCACGTGCACGATGACGCGCATTTCGTGCAAGTTGGGCACTGACGGCACAACGAACTTCGCTTGTCCGCTATGCGAGAACGGCCGCTGCGCCCAGACGGTTCCGTCGGTTCCGAGCAGGCGCACGTAACCGCCGTCACCGGCGGCCGCGTAAGCAACGGAAATGGTCTCGCCCGGCTTTGCCGCCGCCGGCTTTACCGAGACCGCTTGAATCTGCGCGATGCTTCTTCCGCGCTGCGGAATGGCCGTAAGGATGCGCGTCTCCGAGGCTGTGCCCAGCGGCCCTGCGAGCTGCATTCTAACAGCGTAGGCGCCGGGCGTATCGACGGCGGGGATTGCGATCGGAATCGAACCCGAACGCTCGTCGAGGTCACCGGCCTGGAGCATCTTTCCATCGGGAGCGGTGACGGCATACCTGAGGTGTCCGTTGCCCGAGACGCCGTATTCCGCCTGCACCGTCGTTCCCGCCAAGGCCTCGGGCGGTAAGGCAAAAGCGCCGATGCGCGGCACCGCAGCGAACCAGCCGCCGGCAACAACCGCCAACGCAAGAAAACCTGCGAGCACCGCGCCGCCTGCGGCATAGCGACGCTGCGGAGGGACGCGCGGCGGCGCCGGCGCTTCGACGATGCAGTGTACGCCGTCACCGGCGACTTCGGCAATCGCGCGTTCGAACGAAGGAAAATCGGCAGGCCAGACTGGGACGCGAGTCGTTCCGGTCGAGAGCGGTTCGACTTCGAAGAGCACGGGATAGGCCAACAGTGTGTCGCCCGCGCGCGAAACGACCCAGGTGAGGCAGACCAGCACTGCGTTTGTGCGATTGACGACGCGCAGCACGTAAGTGGCGACGCCCCGGCGGCGATCGAAAGTCTCTAAGGCAAAGAATGCCGAGACGCTGCCGGCGAGGGTTTGCATCGCGGTGCCGGTGCCGGCCAGCGGAAACGAGCTGAGGCCGCCGGGCGCGCGCAACGCAAGATCGTTTGCCGTGCGCGCCAGGGCGATGCTCATTGCGATACGACCATCTGCGCCGAACTGACCATCTGCAGAGTCATCAACGTCCCACCCGTCGTCGGCAGGAACGGGAGCATGAAGCTGAACGGATATTTTACCGTCACGGTGAGAGTGCAGCCGGGAGCATTACCGCTGCTCCCTGCCGGGCATTGATTCCAGGTTGCATTCGTGACTTGAATGTTGGACGGCAGGGTGGCCCCCTCCGACAGACTCCGAACGTAGGTCTGAATATCGTCTTTCGTCGCGTTGCAGTGATCGAGTACCGAGCACTGCGAGCCGCGAACGATGGCCCAGCGAGCTCCTTCGCGGGCAACCTGCCCGACGAAACTGTACGTGTATAGTGCGCGACCGAAGTCAATGATGCGAA
>CAZMPP010000320.1:0-3145 GCA_964568035.1 uncultured bacterium | reverse complement strand
CGCAACCGCATTCGCTTTATGCTCGGCAATCTCGAGGATCTTCCGGGCGATGCAATCGTGTCACGCGAGGAGATGGAGCCGATCGATCGTCTTGCCTGCAACGTGACCGATGCGTTCGTCGCCGGCGTCAAGAGCGCGTACGATACGTGCGAAATTCACGACGCGTATCTGCGCGTCGTCGACTTCGAGAGCGGTATGTCGAGCCTGTACTTCGACGCCCTCAAGGATCCGCTCTACTCGCGCGCGGCCGGCGATCCGCGGCGGCGAAGCGCGCAGTCGGCGCTGCTTTACGTGCTGACGCGCTTTCTTACCGTCTTAGCCCCGGTGCTCTCGTTCACGACCGAAGAGGCCTGGCAAGCCATCCCTGCGGCGCTGCGCGGCGACGCCGAGAGCGTCTTCGACTCGTCGTTCGACGTTTCGCGCCACCGCGGCAGCTTCGAGGGCGATTTGGTGCTCTGGGAGGAGCTCCGACAGCTGCGCGCCCGGGTCGCGGCATCGAGCAGCCCGCGCGATTTCGAAGCGGCGCTGAATCTTTCCGTCGTGCCGGGCATGTATAAGCGGTTGAGCGCGCTCGGAGATAATCTTCGCGAAGCGCTGGTCGTTTCACAGCTCGCGCTTGTTTCCGCCGAACGCGCCGATGGCGACGCCCGCGACGGCGTCGTCGGGTTCGAGCTTACGCCGGCGGCCGGGCAGAAATGTGCGCGCTGCTGGAAGTTTCGCGAACTTGGGATCGACCCGGCGCATCCGTCGATCTGCGCCGACTGCGCGCAGGTCGTCGCGGCTCTAAAAGCCTAAACGCCGGCGCGGTCGCGAAAGGCCGCCCAACGACGCTGCTATATTGCTTCGCGCGCTTCGGACATCAGCTGGTTCAGCAGATAGACGTTGTGGTACGAGAGCAGGCGCGGCCCCAGCATCTCTTTGGCGCGAAAGAGATGCGCGAGGTAGGCGCGGGTGAAGCGGGTACAGGTGTAACAGTCGCAACGTTCGTCGAGCGTGCCGTAGTCACGAGTAAAGGCAGCGTTGAAGAGGTTGAGCTCGCCGGCGCGGGTCATCGCGCGCCCGTTGCGGCCGCAGCGCGTCGGATAGACGCAGTCGAAGAGATCGCAGCCGCCGTCGACCGCCGCCAGCAGATCGGCAACCGTTCCAACACCCATCAAATAGCGGGGCTTTTTCTCCGGCAAAAGCGCGGCGGTGGAGCGGGCCGTAGCGCGCATCTCCTCGCGCGACTCGCCGACCGAGAGCCCGCCGACCGCATAGCCGGGAAAGTTTAAGTCTACCAGTTCGCGTGCGCTGCGTTCGCGCAGCGCTTGGTCGAGGCCACCCTGCGCGATGGCGAAAAGTAACGTCCCGCTCGCTGCGGGCACCGCAGCCGAACGCCGCGCCCACGCCGTCGTTAGGCGTACCGATTCTTCGATCGCTTCGCGCGGCGCCGGGAGCTTCACGCACACGTCCAGCAGCATCGCGACGTCGCTGCCGATCGCCTGTTGAAATGCAATCACGTTCTCGGGTGTAAAGCGGTGCTCGCTGCCGTCAAGATGCGACGCAAACGTAACCCCGTCATCGTCGAGGCGCCGCCGGCTCTCCAAGCTGAAAACCTGAAATCCACCCGAATCGGTGAGAATCGGCCGGTCCCACCCCATAAAACGATGCAGCCCGCCCGCTGCCTCGATCGTCTCGCGCCCCGGACGCAGCCACAGATGATACGTATTCGCAAGCACGATTTGCGTCTGCGCTTGCAATAACTCCGCGGGTGTAATCCCCTTGACCGTCGCCGCCGTCCCGACCGGCATGAAGCACGGCGTCTCGACGACGCCGTGTGCAAGCCGCAACGTACCACGTCTCGCCCTTCCGTCGGTCGCGATCAGGCCGAACGTCAGGGTGACACCGAGAGCACGTCGCGCGTTTCCGCATACGCCGGGGGCGGGGGCGATTCGAAGTCGAGCGAGATTCCAGTCTGCGGATGGCGGAAGGCGAGACGCCACGCATGCAACGCCTGCCCCGGAAGGTTCGTGCGGCGGTCGCGCTGCCCGTAGACGGGATCGTTGAAGATGGAGTGACCGATGGCGTTGAGGTGCACGCGTATTTGGTGCGTGCGTCCCGTTTCGAGGCGAAAAATCAGTTCGGCGTGCTTCTTGAACGCGTTCCGCAGTTCGTAGTGCGTGACGGCCGGCTTGCCTTCGCCGACGATGGTAAACTTCAGGCGGTTCCCGGGATCGCGCCCAATCGGACCTTCGATCGTCCCGCTCGGGTTCGCCGGGACGCCGCAGACGAGTCCGAGATATTCGCGCCGTATGCGCCGGCGCTGCATCTGCGCGCCGAGTGCGCGCAGGGTTTCTTCGCGCTTGGCCACGACCAGCAGACCCGATGTGTCGCGATCCAGACGATGCACGAGGCCGGCACGCAGCGATTCGCCGGGCAAGTCGCCGGCGTGCGCGAGCAGTGCGTTGACCAGCGTGCCGTGCGTCGCCCCGTGGGCGGGATGCGTGACCATGCCGGCCGGCTTGTCGACGACTAAGAGATCGTCGTCTTCGTAAAGTACGTCGAGCGCGATCCTCTCGGGCCATGCCTCCAGCGTTTGCGCGGCGGCAATTTCGAACTCGAGCACGTCGCCGGCTTCCAGGGGCCGGCTGGGCTTTGCCGGGCTTCCGTTTACCGAGATGCCGCCGCTGCGCGCGCTGCGCGCGACGAGCGATCGCGAGGCGCCGCTAAGCGACGCGACCAAAACGTCGGCGCGTTTTCCGGCCTGCTCAGCGGTGACGACGTGTAACAAGACTCGAGAGCAGCAGCAGGCCGACGCCGACGGTGATGCACGAGTCCGCGAAGTTGAAGATGTTCGGCCAGATCCGGTAAAAATCGATGAAGTCGATGACGTAACCGTAGTGCAGCCGGTCGACGATATTGCCGATGGCGCCGCCGACGATCATGCCGAAGGCAATGCGCACGGTCAGCGACCGCGCCGCGGCATCCCGGAAGCTGAACCAGAAGAGCACCAGCACGACGATGGCCATTCCGATCAGCAAGACTGCGCTGCTGCCGAACATGCCGAACGCACCGTGGAAGTTACGCTCGTACGTCCATTTCACGAAATGCGGGATGAAGAAGCGGCTCTCACCCGGCATGAAGTTGCTGATCACCAGATGCTTGG
>CAZMPP010000319.1:0-3167 GCA_964568035.1 uncultured bacterium | reverse complement strand
TACCGAAGGTACGGGTCCCGATCAGCGTCGCGAGGTGATAATCTTGCAGCGCGCCGGCGGTAATCTCCGAGGCGCTGGCAGTGTACTTATTCACCAGAATCACGAGCGGATGCAGGCCGCCGATGGCATCGCCGAGCGCTTCCTCACTGGTGCGCTGGCCGTCGCGACGGATGGTGGAGACGATCGTTCCCTGGGGGATGAAGAGGCTGGAGATGGAGACCGCCGCATCGAGCAAGCCGCCGCCGTTGTCGCGCAGGTCGAGAATGTAGGCCTTCGCGCCCTTCGCGTGGCCGTCGAGCAGCGCCGACCGGACTTCGTCGCCCGAGGTCGTGCCGAAATCGGAGAGGCGCACGTAGTCGATGCCGTCCTCGATCTTGGCGCGGACCGTCGGAACGTGGATGATCTCGCGTACGATCGCGTAGGTACGCTCCTTGGAAGACGCGTTATACGGATGCGCGCGCAGGCGAACCATCGAGCCGGCCTCGCCGCGAATCATCTGCTCGACGCGGTCGATCGGCACGCTCCGCACCGGCTTGCCGTCGACCGAATCGACGACCTCGCCCGGCTTCATTCCGGCGCGCGCCGCGGGCAGCGCCTCGATCGGCTGCACGACGATGCGTCCGTCTTTGAGCTGATAGATGTAGACGCCGATGCCTCCGAAGTTTCCGCCGGAGAGCGATTCGTTGAGCCCGCGGATCTCGCGCGGCGAAAGATAGACCGTGTACGGATCGCGCACCGAGCCCATGATGCCGCGCAGCGCCGCATCGGCCAGGTCGTCCCGGCCGTTCGGTCCGACGTCCGAGGCGTAGTGCTGCTGTGCGAAGGCGAGAATCTCGGCGGCGCGCTCGCCGTCGGAGCGCGGGTTGCCGCTGGCCATCGCCGTGGGCAGCGTCGCGTTACCGACCTTCTTGGTGTCGAGGAGGGTGCGCAGCGCCGTCACCTCGCCGGCGATCGGCGTCTGCGGCGAGACCGGCTTATAGAACGCGTTCTCGAGGCGGCGCAGTGCCAGGTCGGCCATCGCCGAACCCGGAGCGTCGTGGGTGGCGAAGAGATCGCTCAGATCTCCCGTCGTCGCCACCTCCATGACCGACTGACCGGCGAGCGTTCCCGGACGATATCCAAGATAAAGTGCCGCGGCAGCCGCGATAGCGACGACAACTAAGACGGTAAGAACAAAGCGCATCGGACGGGTCAATCTTATCCTCTCGTATCAAATACCCGGCTTGGCCGCCGATTAGTTTCCCGCCGGCAGCGTACTCGCTAAGTCTTAATGAATGCGGGGGGCCGGGTCAACGGGTTTCCCGGCAATTCTCACCTCAAAGTGGAGGTGTGGGCCGGTCGACTGCCCGGTCGAGCCAACCGCGCCGATGGCCTGGCCGCGCGTAACGCTCTGGCCGTTCGAGACGTAAATGGCCGAGAGGTGCCCGTAGCCCGTCGAGTAGCTGCCGCCGTGATCGATCAAGATATAGTTGCCGTACCCACCGTACCATTGGGCCATAATAACCGTCCCGGCGGCTGCAGCGGTGACCGTCGTGCCGGTGGGGGCGGCGATGTCGAGCCCCGGGTGGAACTCGGGCGAGCCGCCAAAGGGGTTCGAGCGCCAGCCGAAGGGCGAGGTAATCGTCCCGGTCACCGGCCAGGAGAAGAGTCCCGCCGCCCCCGAGTCGCCGACGATCCCGGCAGCCCGCCGCGCCGCGGCAATCTCACGTTCGCGCTGGACGATCAGCGCTTCGAGCGCCGCCTCCTCGGCGGCCGAAAGATTTTCGATCTCGGCTACTTCGTCGGCAACGCTGCGGCGGCGGACCGCGGCGAGCTGCACTAAGTTTTGGCGTTCGTTATCGAGCGAGTCGAGCTGGCTGCGCGCCTCTTCCTGCGCTTGCTCTTCCTGCTGCAGCTGCATGCGGGTCCGCTCCAAGTCCGCCTCCACGGCGGAGACGCGCGCCTCGGCCGCCTTGCGGACGCGAACCGCGCGTTGGTTGGCGGCGATGAGCAGACGCAGATCCTCCCAGCGTTCGACGAACTCGCTGAACGAACGCGCGGCAATCAACGCGTCGACATACGTTAAATCGCCGTACTCGTAGATATCGACGAGCCGCCGCTTGAGCGCGGCGTCGTGAAGGCGCAGCGAACGGCGTGCCGCGTCGAGCTGAACGGTATTCCAAGCGATCTTCCGCTGCGTCCAGTCGGCTTGTCCCTGGAGAGAACCGATGTGGGCGTTGATTCTGCCGATAGCTGCTTCGGTCTCGTCGAGCTGGTGCTGCAGATCTTGATAGTGCAGCGTTGCGGTGTTGAGTTCGGCGCGCTTCGCATGCAGACGAACGTGGATCTGCTGCGCTTTGGCGCGCTCCGACTGAATGCGCTGTTCGAGCGTCGAGCCGCTCGCGGCGCCCAGCGCCGGAAGCAGCGATAGGGCGACGAGCAAGGCATAGATCCGCCGCTTCACGTTCGCAGGTGGCGTCCGACCGAGATCCACGACGCCACGATTCCGATGGCCGCGCCGATGGCAACGAGCTCGCCCGCGAGAATGCGCACGTCGAGCGGGGCTGCGGCGAGTTGCGCCCACGGAAGCGCTTCGAGCAGCCGGGGCCATAGCGTCGCGCGCGCAGCAGCGAGTAGCCCGATCGCCACTAGCGCTCCGAACGCCCCGGCGAGCATGCCCTCGCAGATGAACGGCAGCCGAATATACGTATTGGTCGCGCCGACCAGCTGCATGATCGCAATCTCGCGTCGCCGCGCGAAGACGGTCAAGCGGATCGTGTTCGAGATGATGATCCCGGCTACGGCAAAAAAGACGACGATCACCCCGATTCCGACGCGTCGAAGCACCGCACCGAGCTGCAAGAGGCGCGCGACGATCTTCTGCCCGTACACGACGTTGTCTACGCCGCGCAGGCGACGAACGCCGGCCGCCACCGCCGGAACGTCGTCCGTATGGCGCACCTTGACGCGAAACTTATCGGGCAGCGGATTCTCGGTGAGCAGCGCCGTGTCGATCGTACCTTTGGTACGCGCCCGCAGCTCGGCGAGCGCCTGCGCGCGAGGAATGAATCGTGCCGACGCAACGCGCGAATCTTGCGCCAGGTAACGCGCCACCGCGGAGACTTGTGGTTGCGTTACATCGGAACGAAGATACGCGGAGATCTCTATTTGATCGAGCAGGCGTCCCC
>CAZMPP010000318.1:0-3182 GCA_964568035.1 uncultured bacterium | reverse complement strand
TTGGCGGCGGACAGGGCGGCGCCGATGGCACGGTCTTCGAGATTGTCAAGACGGCCGGCGCCTACGACAGCACGCCAGTCACTCTCGTCAGCTTCAACGGTACTAACGGGCTAGACCCTGAAGGCGACTTGGTCACCGACGCCGCCGGCAACCTCTTCGGCACAACATATGAAGGCGGCTCGAACGGTGACGGAACGGTCTTCAAAAAAGGAATCAATGGCGGGGGCGGATTCACCGTCCTTCATAACTTCAACGGCACCGATGGCTCCTCGGCGGTCGGAGTTCAAAAGGTTGGGAGCGTCCTCTACGGGGTCACCTACCAAGGTGGCACCCATAACGACGGGACGATTTTCAAGTTGAACACATCCGGCGGCGGCTTTACCACGCTGTACAATTTCGGGGCTACGTCCACGGACGGCGCGTGGCCGTCTTCAATGCTCACGCAGATTGGATCGTCGTTGTACGGTGTGACCTATACCGGGGGAGCGCACACGTACGGGACCATCTATAAAATCACAACGGCGGGCGTGTACACCCAGCTCTATAGTTTTGCCGGCGGCAACGATGGCGTTTTCCCGTCGTCAAACTTGGTCGCCGGGAACAATGTGCTGTACGGAACGACCGTTCAAGGTGGGTCGTCAGCCGCCCTTGGAACGGTTTATAAGTACACGCTTGCGGGAGTCGAAAGCG
Organism: uncultured bacterium; assembly: GCA_964568035.1. Classification (GTDB taxonomy): domain Bacteria; phylum Vulcanimicrobiota; class Vulcanimicrobiia; order Vulcanimicrobiales; family Vulcanimicrobiaceae; genus Cybelea. Next base: position 2,492 of record CAZMPP010000318.1, on the reverse strand, counting down.
TCCTACACGCTTTTTCGACCAGCACGTGCGACGGCGCCTATCCAATCGGCAATCTCGTAAAGACCAGTAACTTGCTCTATGGCACCGCGCAAAGCGGCACGACGGCTTGCGGTACGGCGCAAGGCGTGCTCTTTTCCGTTCCGATAGCGGGCGGCGCGGATACGGTGTTGCACCAGTTTCAAGGAACCCCGAGCGACGGCCAAACGCCGAATGGCGGCATTCTCAAGGTTGGCAACGCTCTCTATGGGACCACGATTATGGGAGGAGCAAACAACTATGGGACGGTCTTCAAGACAACGTTGAGCGGAACTCCGGAGAGTCTGCTCTACAGCTTCTAGCGCTCAATTCCTAAGTGCCTCAACGCGAAGGCGTGCGAACGCTCAATAGGGGCCGCACGCCTTCGCCCGAATGCTCTGCTTACTATGGAAGTTAAAGCATCCTACCTAGGCACGATGATCGGGCTGGCGACCATCGCCTTCGGTCTCATCGCCGCCGGCGCTTGGAACAAGTTCATCAGCGACATGATCGCGCTCTTCCTCAAACCCGGCAACGGCGTCGTGGCCGAGCTGATCTATGCCGTGCTCGTTACCATTCTCGCGATTGTGGTTATCCAATCGCTGGCAAAGCTCGCCGAGAAAGAAGCGGTACTCTCTGCCAAGCTGCCGTTCGGAAAGAAGCCGCAAGAATAAGGCCTAGCCCGACGCGGCGTCGCCTTTTTTTGGTGGCTTGCCCGCCCGAATCTTGAACGCTAGTTCCGGCCGCCGCTGGAACGGCGGATAGACGTGCGCGCGAACTTCGAAGCCTTTTTTCTCCAGGCCTAAGCGAAACGCGGCCTGCTGAATGCCGTGCAGAATGGCGGCGTTGAGCGTTTCGTCGGCGACGCCGAGATCCATGAGCGACTCGACGCCGTCTTTCTTCGAGAGCAGCGTCAGGCGAATCTCACCGGGGATGCGTTTGGATTCGTGCTCTTCGTCCTCAGGATCGTGGAAGACGACGACATGACGGTCTTCGTACACGATCTCGCTATCGCCGACGACTTTCTCCCACGATTTGGGGTCCTTGAGCCACTGCGGCTCGGCGCCCAAAACGTCGGCCGGCGTGAGCGCCTTACTCTTAGCATCGGCTGCCATGCGCGCCGCTTCACCGTTGGCAACAGGACGCCTGCCTGCCGAGCGAAAACCACGACGCATGGCAGCGTGGATCTCCGAAATGATTTCCGGGCCCGAGCAACGGACGTGGGAGAAGCCCGATCCCGAGCACACCTTTCGCGGCCGCCTCGACGGCACGCGTGCAAAGGCCGACGAGGTCGTCTATGAAGATTCGGACGTTTTCGCGTTCCGACACAACATCGATCGCAGTAAAGAGGAATGGTGGGAAGTTCACGTGGTCATCATTCCAAAGAAATGGATTCCGACGATTCTGGATCTCGGGCTCGGCGACGCCAAGATCTGGCATCGCCTCATCGGCGGCATCCAAAAAGTCGCGCTGCAGCTCGGTCTATACGAAAAAGGCTTCGTGATCCGCATGGGCGTGCTGCCACCGTACCAGCACACCGAGCACGTGCACATTCACATTCTTTCAGGCAAACACACCTCGCCCGTCGTGGACGGACCCATGCCGGATGTCGGCTGATGGCGCGCTAGAAGCGCCGCGCCCGTCGCTTTTCAGCATTGCCCTCGCGTTTGCCGCGATCTCTTCAACGGCGTTCGGCGGCGGTCAGAAGGCCAGCATCCGTCAGCAAGTACTTTCGCGCGGTTGGATGGACACCGAGCGCTTTATGGACGGCCTCGAGATCGCGCAAGTGCTTCCAGGGCCGAACATTCTCAATCTGGCCATCTATTGCGGTCAGCGCGTTCGCGGAATCCCCGGCGCGATCGCCGCGTTTCTCGGCGCTAGCGTGCCACCGTTCGCCATCGTCCTAATCGCCGGCGCGCTCTACTTTAAGTTTTCCTCCAACCCCTTCGTGCATGGCGCGTTGCGCGGCTGTGCGGCCGGAGCGCTCGGGCTCACGATCGGCAACGCCTTGGAGCTGAGCTGGGACGAACGCAGCGATTGGATTCGCATCGCATTACTGGCCGTCACCGCGCTGACCGTTACGTACCTGAAAATGCCGCTGCTCCTGGTGCTCATCGTTTTCGGCGGATTGGGAATCGCGCACGAGTATCGCCGCTGGCGAAAGGCCCCCAAATGAGCGGCTCGGCGCAGACGCTGCTCCACCTGTTGTGGGTCTTCAGCCAGCTTTCGGTGCTCGGTTTTGGCGGCGGCAAGGGCATCATTCCGCAGATGCACGCCGATGCGGTCAGCCGCTATCACTGGGTGACGTCGGAGCAGTTCACCCAGTTCTACACGCTCGGCAAGCTCGTGCCCGGCCCGACGACGATCTTTGCCGCACTCGTCGGCTACGCCGCAACGCCGCAGCGTCCGTACCTCGGAGCGGCAGTGGCAACGCTGGGCATGTTCGTACCGTCGAGCGCGATCATGGTTGGTTTCGA
>CAZMPP010000317.1:0-3197 GCA_964568035.1 uncultured bacterium | reverse complement strand
GAGAAGATGGTCGCCTTTTATCCCAGTCCGGTCGGCGCCACCGAGTCGTTGTTGCCGCTCGACACGTGGGGGGAGATCGCAGCGGTCAACCCGGCACTCTCGTCGCTGAGTCCCGACGTAGAAGCAATTCTCATACGACGGTCGTCAGAGCGGCCGCGCTGCTTCATCGTGCCGATTGACGCCGCCTACGAACTCGTCGGCACGATCCGAAGCACATGGAAAGGCTTCGACGGTGGTGAGGAGGCACACCGCCGAATCGGCGAGTTCTTCGGCAAGGTCGAGGAACGGGCACGCGACGGCGTGACCGCGCCCGCTAGATGATCGAGCTCTCGTTTGGCATTACCGGCGCTCGGGTGGATCGCTATGCAGCCTCGCCGTCCATTTTGCTGCGCGTCGCGGTGCGGGAACGAACCGGCGCACGCGTGGGGGCGATCGCGTTGCGGGCACAGATTCAGCTCGAAGTCGCGCGGCGGCGCTACCTCCCCGAAGAAAGCGCGCTGCTCGCCGAGCTTTTTGGCGAGCCGTCACGTTACGCGCAAACGCTCAAGCCAATGCTCTGGACGCACGTCTCGCAGACCGTGCTCGCATTCCAAGGAGAAGGCGAGTTCGACTTACCGGTGGCCTGCAGCTACGATTTCGAAGTAGCCTCTAACAAATATCTAGCCTCGTTGCAAGAAGGCGCAATACCCATCAACGCGCTCTTCAGCGGCGCGGTCTTCGTAGATGGGCCGGACGCCGTTACCGCGGAGCTCGTGCCGTGGAGTTGCGAGGCGCGCTACGCGCTCCCCGTGACGGTCTGGCGTGAAGCGATGGACGCATTCTTCCCCAACTCCGCATGGATCCGCGTCAACCGAGACCTCTTCGATGAGCTGCGGCGCTTCAAGGCGGCGACCGGCTTACCGACGTGGGACGCTGCCCTCGAACGCCTCTGCGAGCAGGCCCGGGTGAAGTCGTGAATCCGATGGAGCCCGCCCTCGCCGTCGCCAACGCGGTGCTCTACGAGGGCTACATTCTCTTTCCGTACACCGCGTCGGCGAAGAAGAATCGCATTCGCTGGCAGTTCGGCGTAATCGTGCCGCAGGCTTACGCCGCCACCGGAACGGGCGAACCGGCCGAGGCACAGACCGAAATCTTTGTCGAGTTCGAAGCGTCGACGCGCGTAACCGTATTGGTTCGCTTTCTCCAAGTCGAACCGCGCTGGGTTCAGCGGTTCGAAGACGGCGAGTTCGTTACGGTCGATGCACTCGAGATCGATGGCCGTCGACTGGTCACGTTCGACGAAGGAGTCGAACGCGAAGTCGCGCTCTGCGTCGACCCGGCTACGTCTTCGTTCGCGGTCCCGATCGCATTCGGCGCCGAGGAACGCATCGAACCGCTGCACGATGCTGCCGGCACTCTTCGCGGCCGGATTCTGCGCCGTCGCTGGGCGCTGCAAGGTTCGGTGACGGTCGATTGCGATCCGGTTGACGCGCAGCCATCGCTGTGCAAACTGCGCGCTCGAATTACAAATGCGTCGGCCGTCGTCGAGGGCGAGCGAAGCTCGGCGCTGCGCACCGCGTTCGTTTCTACGCACACGCTCCTGCATGCCGAGGGCGGCCGGTTTCTCTCCGTGCTCGATCCGCCGGCCGCAGCCGAGACGATAACGGCATCTCTGGCTAATCGGCACACATGGCCGGTTTTGGTCGGCGACGCCGAAGCCGATTCGCAGCGCTCGCCGCTCGTACTCTCCTCACCGATCATTCTGTACGACTTTCCGGCGGTTGCAGCGCAGAGCGAAGGCGACACCTTCGACGCGACCGAGATCGACGAGCTGATGATGTTGAGCGTGCGCAGCCTCTCCGATGACGAGCGAGAGGAAGCGCGAGCCACCGATCCGCGGGCCCGCGCGATCGTCGAGCGTGCGGAACGATTCGGTGCGCAAGAGTTGACCGAGTTGCACGGCATCCTCGACGTCCCGTCTATGGATTGCGTTTTCGTGCAAGGAACGAAGATCGCAAAGGGTTCGGTGGTCCGGCTCCATCCCAAGCGCCGCGCCGACGTCTGGGATCTCTTTCTCGAAGGCAAGCTAGCTACGGTGCGCGCCATCCATCAAGACGTCGACAATCAAATGTACGTGGCCGTGACCGTGGACGACGATCCTGCCAGCGAACTGCACGACTGGTACGGACGATCGCTCTTCTTTTATCCCGACGAAGTCGAACCGGCCGCGATGGTTGCGGAGGGCTCGGGATGAAGCTGCTGGTGGCCGGCATCGGCAACATCTTTTTCGGCGACGACGGCTTCGGTCCGGAGGTCGCGCGCACTCTGGCACGCGACGCGTTCCCCGGTGTTAAGATCGAGGACTTCGGCATTCGCGGGCTCCATCTCGCGTACGAGCTGCTCTCGGGATACGATCGGGCATTCTTGATCGACGCCGTTCCCCAGGGCGGACCACCCGGCACGCTTTATTTGATCGAGCCGGATTCGACGCGCTCGGCAACGATGCCCGATGCGCATCGAATGGATCTTGAAAATGTCTTCGCCTTTCTCGACTTACTGGGCGGCAAGCCGCCGCCGATTACCCTCGTCGGATGCGAGCCGTCGCAGATCGACGAAGAGATCGGGCTCTCGCAACCCGTTCGCGACGCGGTCGAGCCGGCGGCCGGCCTCGTGCGCAAACTCCTGAGCGAAACGTTAGCCGCAACCAATGGCGGCGGAAAAGAGAGCAAGGTATGGTCAGAGGCATAATCGTAGGCGCGATTGCTTTTGCGGTTGCATTCGCGGCCGAACGGATCATCGCCGGGATGCAGCAGGATCTCGCGCGGTATGACGCCATGCGCAAGATGTCGGGCGAGGAGCCGCTTCCCAAGGAACTTCTCTCGACGGTGGGATCGTTGTTCTCCGGGTCGGTAGATAAGAGCGGCGTTTCCTCGCTGATCGACTCGCTCACCAACGACGCCGTGCGTTATGCGAAGATGCGGGGTATGTGAATCGAATGGCTGCGCAGGCGGAGACGGTCAACCGCTACGACGTCGCGGCGGCAGACTCGTCGCTGATAATCGAAGCCCGGTCGACGCTGCACGCCGTGCGGGCCGCAGCCACGGGGCTGACCGGATACGTCGTCGCGGGCTGGAACCCCGACGGCAGCCTGGCTGCCGCTCCGGCCCCGATCGTGCACGTCGAGTTTCCCCTCGACCAGGTTCGCTCCGGGAACTCAA
>CAZMPP010000316.1:0-3211 GCA_964568035.1 uncultured bacterium | reverse complement strand
ATGATGACGATGACGTGGGAGATGTATCCGCCCGGACCGGTGCCGCGTTTTGTCTTGGTCGAAATCCCTCCCGCCGCGGGGCCTCCGCCGAGCCCGGTGGCGGCTGGGGAACATCCGGCCGAAACGAGCAGCGCCAGCGACGTGGCGGCGATCAGCGGCTTGCGAACCATGAGTTCCGCGGTCGTTCCAACCGGGGCGGTGGCACTCCTCGCACGTCGACGGGACCATGCCTTCCCGTCTCGTGTCGGGCATCGCTGAGGCGAGGCGAGTGCACGGGCTGCACTGAGCTATTAGAGCCGCCAACTCGTTTAGGTGAGAAGGATTTAGGGATGAAGATTCTTGGCATCAGCCGGCGGTGAAGCAGAGCCACGCGCATCTTCGAGGCAGGCTCGCTCCACATCCTAGCCTGAAGGTGGTTGAGTACATGGCTAGCACCATAACGCAGGTATAAGATGACAGTTTCCATTGCTTGGCTGCCTCTTGCGTTGCTCGTGGCTGCCTCTGCGTCACCGACGACCCGGCCGCCGAGTCCGACTTACATGCGGCCTCCAGTCGGGTGGACCAGCTTAGGCCCTCCTCCGCCGAACGCTCCTGTCGACTACGGATGGGTTTCACCGCACTTTCGCGACGGCAGTCCGCATGCTGGCGACAGTATGGAGGCGTGGGTACGGCCGATCTCGCCGAGCTCCACACTTGCCGACGAAGTAAAGAAAGCGACGACGGAGGAAACACAGGATATGAGGACCGTTGCAAGCTCGCAGAGTCACACCACATGCAACGGAACTCAACCAGGCTGGACGATTGACTTCAGGCTTCCACTTCCGCCGACGCCGACAGTTTCGCAAGTGATGCATCTTGCTGTCTTCAGGCAGCATGTTTACGCGATCATGTTCGTGCACCGCGCAGACCTTCCGGTCGATAAAGTCGTTCAAGCGTCGATCGACTCGCTCTGCCCGAAAAACGGCATATAATCGAGGGCTGGCCGGGGCGCGATGGTGGCCGAAGTCTCCGGGGAACCATAACGGCCCGTCGAACGTTGAGTCCTCGGACCAAGCTTACTCGGAGGCGGATTCATGACTCGAGGTTTTACTGGCGCGCTTTGCTTGAGCGTTGCTTTCACGATGCTCGCCGGTTGCGGCGGATCGCAGCCGCCGATCGGCGCGCCGGGCGTGGGCGGGCAAGCGGCATCCCCGCAAGGGGACGCGGCTTCAACGCCCTTGCCCGGCGGCGCGGTGTCGCGCCGTGTGCCGAGACCGCTTCCGCGCTACCCTCGACGCAGTGATGCCCTGTTGTATGTTGCTGACGACTCCTCAGGGGCCATCGACATCTTTCCGCTCAAAAAGCCGAATCAGAGGCAGATCGGCTCGATCTCAAACGGTGTGAACGACCCGTGGGGATTGAGCGTCGACTCTAACAACTCACTCTACGTCGCTAACGGCGGATACGGCACAGGCAACGTCACTGTCTACCCGTATGGCTCCACGAGCCCGTCGATCACGTACTCGCCGATGTACAGAGCGTTATACGCATTAGCCGATTCGACGGGGCACGTCTTCGTTTCGGGTTATAACCACCACCGTAAGGGACATGTCTTAGAGTTTAACGCCGGCCGCAACTATGTGATCGCGCACCAGCAATTAGGCTTTGAAACGGATGGAATGGCCGAGGATGGGCAAGGCAATCTCTATGTGGCATACCGTGGGAAAACTAGCAATTCTATCGCCGAGTTCGGACCCGACCTGACAAACAAACGGCTTCTGGGTATGACGATCGATCAGCCTCAAGGATTACTCGTTGATAGTGCCGGGAACATCATCGTCGTTGAGTCGGCCGCCGATCGGATCGACGTGTTTCCGCCCGGAGCGACGACGCCGTCGGTGACGGTAACGATCTCCGGGATCGATAATCTCGGAGAGTTAGCGATGCAGAATAGCGAGACGACCCTGTGGGTTTCTTCGGAAGGGGGATTCGTGTACTCGATGCCTTACCCGCTCACGCCGAGTACGGTACCGACTAAATATGAGAAAATCGATGGGGAACCAAACGGAATTGCCGTCAGCCGCTAACTCTCGGCGCCGCCGATCCCCGAGGAGCAAGTAATGCAAGCACAAAGTCTTAGCCGCTTCGCCGCCGCGCTTTGCGTTGCAGTCGCGTGGCTGACGGGTTGTGGCGGATCGCAATCGCCGATCGGCGCGCCGGGCGCGATGACAAAAGCGACCGTGGACGCGGAGGAGTCCGTAAGCAGAGATGTTCTGCTGTACGTCACCGATCCGAACGCCAATCTTGTCTACATGGTCTCACTTCCCAGCGGGAAGCTCGTCGGCAAACTTACCGGCTTCAACCAGCCGCTGACCGATTGCTCAGATGCGGCTGGGAATGTTTACATCACGGACTCGCAAGACGGACAAGTTCGTGCGTACAAGCACGGCGCAAAGAGCGCATTCCGCGTACTCAGCGTGCCAGGCTATATCCCCACCGGTTGTTCTGCCGATCCGACCACGGGAGACCTGGCCGTGACGAGCTGTTGCGGATCGCCTAATGGGAGTCTCGCGGTGTTCAAGAACGCGCGAGGCTCGCCGAAGTATTATTCCGATGAGGAATACGGGGGTTATTGGTTTTGCACGTACGACGACAAGGGCAACCTTTTCGCGAACGCAATCCGCAGTGGTAGCTCGACCTTCCACGTCGTCGAGCTTCAGAAGAACAAACAGCGGTTAATTTCGATTACGTTACGGCCATCACTTTCCAGCACTGAGGCGCCCAGTTTAGCTTGGGACGGTTCCGCGCTCGCGATCGCGAACGACAGTCCTTCCGCAATATATCAATATGCCATCAACGGAACCCGCGGGGTGAGAACCCACACCACGAAGATTCTCGGTGGCAGGCCATTTGATATGTTCTACGTCCTCGCTTCCGGCAAGACCCGGACACTGTATGCGACGATAATCAACAACAGCGTCGTCAGCGTTGGCGTCTATAAATATCCTAATGGAGGGAAACCACTTCGGCAACTATACGACGCCGTCGAGCCCCTTGGTGTGACCGTCAGTATAGGAACGCCCTAGTGCCGCACTTATGTTAGTGCAAATCCGCGACGAGCATCGGGCTGGCAGCTGCATTACTCGCAGCCTGCGTCAAAGCAGTTACCGTGACATGCGGTGCCACCGTCGCCGCGGAGGCGGAGGGTACGATGGCGGCGGCGGTGGTAGCG
>CAZMPP010000315.1:0-3217 GCA_964568035.1 uncultured bacterium | reverse complement strand
GTTCGGGAGTAGCGGATCGTGGAGGTTGGCATACTCTTGGAGGTACTCCCAGAGCGGATAGGCGGCAAAGAATGTCGTGCCGGCGGGAATACCGGTCGGCGCGAGACGCATGATCGTGCCGAAGGCCCCAATCCACTCGCGCGGATACTCCCCGCGCAGATGCGCCAGCTCACGCAATCGCGATTCGGCATCGAAATAGGTCGCGCCGGGAGCGCGCGATGCGATCAATCCGCCGTAAGCGAGCATATCGGTGGAGACGACGAAGTCGCGCGCACCGTGCTGCGCGCCTTCCCGATTCAACCAAATAACCAGCGCGTCGGAAATTCCCGGTCGCAGAAAGCGCCCGAGCAGCGCGGGTCCAGGCGCACGCACCGGGACGCCGGCGACGCGGCCGAGCAGCACCGGAAACTGCGCCGTTACGGGTCGGTCGTCGATCGGTATGAAGGCGATCGTAGCCAGGAGCGCCGCCAGAAACGGCACTACAAGAGGGCTCGCAACGATCCGCCGGCCGATTCGAGCAACGCCCGCGCACGGGCTGCGTCGACGTCACGACGCTGCATGACGATGGCTATTTTCACGCGACCGCCCGCGGCATCGAGCAGATCCGAAGCGCGCTCGGCGCTGACTTCGGAGATGATACAGATTAAACGCACCGCGCGCCGGCGCAGCTTGTGATTGGAAGCGACAAGATCAACCATCAGGTTGTCATAGACCCGTTCCAAGCGAACCATTACCGCCGTGGAGATAGCGTTGAGCGCAATCTTCTGCGCCGTTCCAGCCTTCATACGCGTCGAGCCAGCCAGCGCTTCGGCCCCGGTCGCGACGACGATCGCCGTATCGGCCGTGCGCGCCAGGGGCGAATCGGCAACGGCCGTAAGCGCCACGGTGTACGCGCCGATGTCGTGCGCGCGGGCGATCGCCGCCACGACGAAGGCGGCGCCTCCGGCAGCCGAAATGCCGATCACCGCATCGCCGGCAAGCAGCGTTTCCTGCATCAACGCCGCGCCCGCGTCGCCGTCGTCTTCGGCACCCTCCACCGCGCGGACCAGCGCTTCGTGGCCACCCGCGACGTGCGCGCGTACGAGTTCTGCGGAAGTTCCGAAGGTCGGCGGAATCTCGGCCGCATCGAGCATCGCTAGGCGGCCGCTGCTTCCCGCGCCGATATAGTGCAAGACTCCGCCGCCACGCAAGCGCGCAGCGATTTCGTCCACAGCGCGCGCAATCGTTTTAGTTTCGCGCAAAACCGCATCAACGGCGTCGCGCTGTTCGGCGACGAGCAGTTCGACCAGCGAAGGCGTATCGAGTAGGTCGAGTCCGGCGCTGCGCTCGTTGCGCGCCTCGGTCGGCGGAAATTCTGGGCTCATATCGAGATCGCGCACTCGGCAGCAATTTCGGCGAGCAGCTCGCGCAGGCGAAACGGCGCGATCGCGCCGAGGACGGCCGGATGCGCGGCGCCGGTGGCAGCGGGAACGTTGCCGGGGCGCCCGCGCAACGTTTCGTAACCCAAAACCACGAAGGCCATGGCCTCTTTGGCTTCGGCCGGAACTCCCATTGCGTCGGAGGTTTCGATGCGCGACGCGTCAAGCCGTGCCGCCAGCCTTGCCAGCATCGTCGGATTACGCGCACCGCCGCCGCTGACAACGACGCGCGCGGTTGTAAATCCGGCGCGATCGAGTGCACCGGCGATGGACGCGGCGGTCAGCTCGGTCAGCGTCGACGCGGCGTCTTGCAGCGAGAGCCCGACCGGATCATGGCGGTGCAGAAAGTGCGCACCGAAGCGCTCGCGCCCGGTTGTTTTGGGATTTGGCATGGCGAAGTACTCGTCGGCCAACATAGCGTTGAGCAAAGACTCGTCAACGCGGCCCGACGCGGCGAGTTCGCCGTCACGATCGCACTCACTGGCACCGCCGGTTCGTTCGCGCACGAGCGCGTCGAGCAACATGTTTCCCGGCCCCGTATCAAAGGCGACCACCGCGTCGGGCTCGCAACCGGCGGGGAGCAAAGTCACGTTGGCAATGCCGCCAATATTGAGCGCAACGCGAGACTCGTCGTCGCTGCCGAACAGCAGCGCATCCACGCGCGCGACCAGCGGCGCGCCTTGACCGCCCGCCGCACAATCGGCGCTGCGGAAATCGTAACAAACAGTTGCGTCCAGGCTCTCGCGGATGACGAATGCATCGCCCAACTGCAGCGTGGTATGCGCGGGACCGTCGTGCCAAACGGTTTGGCCGTGCGAGGCGACAAAGCCGATGCGCTCGCCGGCGGCCACCGCGCGTGCCGCCGCGGCATAGGCTCGTCCGAGCTCGTGGTGCAGCCTCGCAACGCCGGCTAGGCTGCCGTCGTTAGGAGGCAGCGCCGCGTGCAACGCCGCGTGCAGCTCCGATTCGAACGGATGCTCCTGGAAGCGCAGCAGTTCGACCTGATAGCGATTACCCGCGGGTCGGATGCCGACGAGTGCTGCATCGATGCCGTCGAGCGACGTGCCGCTCATCAATCCGACGGCTAACATCAGGCTTGAGTATCCTCGACCATCGCCTCGTAGAAACTCGAGCGCAGCGGCGGTCCCGGCGGGGACGGCGCGTTGCGCCCAAAGTAGACCGCATTGGTCAGCAGCACGCCCTGCAAGTCGCGCAGCGGATCGGCCCAAACGCAGGTTCCAACGAAGCCGGTGTGACCAAACGACGAAGCGTCCATCAAACGGCCGCAGGAGTTCTCGTCGTTGGTTTTCAGCGCCCAGCCGAGGCCGCGGCGCAGTACCGGATCGTAGGCTTGTTCGGAAATTGCTTCGCGCGCCAGCGACGCCGGCATTGACGGGCCGTTGCGCCCGTTGATCGCGCCGAGGTAACTCTCGGTGAGCGCCGCAACATCGGAGGCCGTGCCGAAGAGTCCGGCGTGGCCGGCAACGCCGCCCATAAGGTAGGCTTTCTCGTCGTGTACGAAGCCTTGAACGCGTCCGCGCCATTCGTCCTCTTCGGTGGCGGGTATCGCGGCGCGCTGCGCGGCACCCGGACGAAAGCGCAGCGGTGGCGCAAACGTTCCAGCCGCAAGCGTTGCCAACGAAGTGCCGGCGGTGCGCTCGAGCAGTCCGCCGAGGGCGATGAACCCGAGATCGCTATAGACGACACGCTCTCCCGGCTCGGCTATCAGACCCGAGCATAGCGCGAAACGTTCGACGTTCTCGTCGAGGATGGCACGGTAATCCGCGCCGGAGTTCATG
>CAZMPP010000314.1:0-3220 GCA_964568035.1 uncultured bacterium | reverse complement strand
CGCTCGTAGGCCGCGCGAGGCCGAGCATGCATTTGAACGTGGTCGTCTTTCCCGCGCCGTTGGGTCCGAGCAGACCGAAGACGCTCCCGCCGGGAATCTCCAGCGAAAGGCCGTCGATGGCCGCGACCTCGCGATATTGTTTGCGCAGGTTTGAAATCGAAATCGTCATCATCTACTCAAGCTCTCCAAACCATCGTGCCAGTGCCGCCTCGAAGATCTCTTGAATCTCATCCCGTCGCAATCCAACCGACTTGGCCTCGCGTAGTGCGACGTCGAAGGCGTCGGAACCGATGTCGGCAGCTACTTTGGGCGAATCGGCGAGGCCGTTGGAGCGGACGAACGATCCCCTCCCGGGCGAGGTTTCGATGACGTCCTCGCGCTCGAGCTCGCGGTAGGCCCGTGCCACGGTGTTTGGATTAACGGTGAGGTCGATCGCGAGCTGCTTGACGGTGGGAAGCTGCTCACCCGCCTGCAAGACCCCGAGGGCTACCGAGCGTTTTACTTGCTCGATGATTTGCAGGTAGATCGGCACGCCACTGCGCGGATCGACCGTGAGAACGGCCGGCATGACGACGGCCTTAAAACTTCGGGCCCCAGCCGGGGAAGAGTTCGGACGAACGGCGATCGGGCAAACGAACGGGCGTGCGGGCTTCGCGGGCGATTTCGGTTCCGGTGGTGATGATCATTAGGGTTCTCCTTCAGAATCGTACCGGTAAACTATTTTACTAGTACACTAGTACAATAGCTCTCTGGTACGGCCCTGTCAAGGGCGCCCCCGAAAATTCTTTTCCCTAGCCGGCCTTCTGCGCCAGCGTGCCCGCCAGTTCGCGCCGCAGTCCCGCGAAGCGCGGGTCATTGGTGATCTGTGCCTCGAGATACTCGCCGTGCATCCGGCGCAGCCAGCCGAGCGCGGCGCGATGCCGCCCGACGGCCTCGAAGGCCGCCGCCAGATCCTGTGGCGCCACGTCGGTAGAATGGGCGGCAGCCATCTCGAGCTGCGCTTTGGCAGCGGCCATCTGATGGGTGCGCGCGTAGATCGGAGTCAGCAGCGCGGCGGCTTGGGGCCGACACATGCTGCAAACCTCGGCGAGCTTATGGAAGGCGCCGATGGCCGCCTTTTGATTCCCCAAGGCTTCGTAGGCGAGCCCAAGCGTCTCGTAAGCATCCTGGCGCTGTGGGGAGAGGTCGAGCGTTTCACGTGAATGCGCGACCGCGTCGGCGTACCGTCCCTGCAGGTAGGCGGTGGTCCCCAGCCAGGCAGTGGTCGAGACCGAGAGCGGGTCGAGTTCGGCGGCCTTAGCCAGCTCCGCCGACGCCTCGTGGACGCGATTGAGCTCCAGCAGCGCGATGCCGTACCATTCGTGAGCCGGTCCGCTCGAGGGATCGAGCGCGACCGCGCGACGCAGATCGCTCAGCGCCTCTCCCGGACGCGCCGGCACGCCGTACCACTTCTTCGACGCGATCATTCCCAGCACGGCGTATGCTTCGCCGAAATTGGGATCGATGGCCAGCGCTTCTCGCGCGTAGGCGCGGGCGCGAGCGATGTACACTTTGATGGGGGACGGACCGTAATTATAGTCGGCGACGATGGCATTAGCCGAAGCCAGCGCGGCGTAGCCGCGCGGATCGCGCGGATCGATCGCTATGACACGTTGGAAGTAGGCGACGCTTTTGTTGACGGCGTCGCGGGTCCGAAGGTTCCAATAGTAGCGGCCGATCTCATAGAGGCGCGCGCCTTCCATTGAAAGCGTCGGCGGCCGCGAGTTGCCGCGCGAGAGCGCCATCGTCAGCGCAAAAAGGCCGATAATGGCCACGACGAGCGCCGCAGCGAAGGCGGCGAAGCGCGGCCGCTGTGAAGGCACCGGCGCGGGCGCGGGCGCGGGTTCGGATCGCGCGACGTCGTCGCGCCGGCACACCGGGGCGACGAAGCGGTATCCGCGGCGCGGAATGGTTTCAATCGCTTCGACGTTCCAGCGGTCGCGTAGAATCTTGCGCAACACGTAGACGTTCTGTGCGAGATTCGCCTCGTCGACGTAACCCTCGGGCCAGATCCGTTCGATCAAGGCGGTTTTTGCAAAAACCTCCCCGGGGTGTTCGACCAGGGCGAGCAGCGTTTCTACGACCTTCGGTCCGACTGCGATCGGCACGCCTCGCTGCGACAAGAGCAAACGGTCGGCATCGAGCTCGAAGGGACCAAATTCATACAGGCTCATTGTGGGCGCTCCTTGGCTCCTCGGGGGAAAGTTTACGGGACGAAGATGCGCAGGGCCTGGGGAAGGAGCTCGAAACGGGCCGGAGTCTTTCCCGCCGGCTCGCCGTCGGCGGTAATCCTGTGCGGCCGGTGCGTCGAGACCTCGAAAGAGGCGGCACGGTACGTTCGCAGTCCGGCCGCGGGGCCGGCCCGGCCGGTCAGGATCGCTCCTAAAACCGCCAGAGCCTGACCGAAAGTATCGATGTCCACGGCGTAGAGGTCGAGCCGGCCATCGTCGATGGCCGCCGACTCGACCGAGATCACACCGCCGAAGCGGTGGCTGTTGGCCACGGTAAGCTGCACGGCACGGACGCGTTCGCGGCGGCCGTCGAATGCGATCTCGGCGTGAAAGGGACGCCAAACGCGCAGTGCCGCGAACGCCGTTGCGAGTATTGCCAGCGCGCCGAACCGTTGTTTATTTTCGGGCGTCTGCAGTCGCGCGATCCGGCTCGAGATTCCGATGCTCGCTTCGTTGACGTAGAAAGCGTTGTTGACGCAGGCCACGTCGACCGCGCGCGTGCGCCCGCCCGCGATCACGGCGCAAGCGCCGGCGACGTCTTGCGGAACGCCCAACGTGCGGGCCAGATCGTTGAACGTGCCCAGCGGAATCAAGCCCATCGGCACCTTCATGTGCAGCGCGCGGGCGATCTGGCGAACGAACGTGCCGTCACCGCCAGCCGCAACGATCGCGTCGATGGGAGCGTCGTCGTGATGGACGACCGCCTCTATTCCGAGCCGGCGAAGTTCCTCGCGGACGGCCTCGCCGAAGCGCCGGCCTCGGCGCGAGTTGGGATTGACCGCCAGCAGAACGCGCACGAGTTTAGGAGCGGCGTGCGAGTAAAAGCACGCATTTGACGGCCGCCCAAAGGCCGATCGCCGCGAGGGCCACGACGCCGGCAAGCATCGCGAAGTATCCGAAGTAGATTCCGCTTTGCGTCGTTGGATCGACGTAACCGACGGCGCGTTCGG
>CAZMPP010000313.1:0-3227 GCA_964568035.1 uncultured bacterium | reverse complement strand
TGACGTCGCGCTAGCCGAGCGTCTAGTAGCGCAGGAGGGAGCGCGCTCGTCCTAGGGTGAGCGCCAGCGCTTGAAGAGTTCGTTGGCGATTCCGAACTGATCGAGTGCTTTTCCGACAGTGTGCGCGATAATATCGTCGACGCTCTGCGGGTTGGCGTACATCGCGGGGATGGGTGGCAGGATCACCGCCCCGATTTCGGCCAGCTGAGCCAGCGTTCGCAAGTGCCCTAAATGAAGCGGCGTTTCGCGAACCACCAAGACGAGCCGGCGCTTCTCTTTCAAGCAGACGTCGGCGGCGCGAACCAGCAGGTTCGAGTTCATCGAGTACGCGATGCCGCTCGCGCTCTTCATCGAACACGGAATAACGAGCATGCCGTCGGTAATAAAGGAGCCGCTGGAGATTGCGGCAGCGAGGTCGTCGTCGCGATGCGCGACATCGGCGAGTCCTTCGAAGTCGTCGGAGGTCATCTCGGTCTCGAGTTCGATCGTGCGGCGCGCTGCCGACGTTAGGACCAGGTGCGTCTCGATGCCGCCGATCGCGCGCAGCGCCTGTAGCACCATGTAACCGTAGAGGCTGCCGCTAGCCCCGCTGATGCCGATGATGATGCGCCGCATCGGAAGGCGGTTATACGAAGCGTGCAGGGGCGCCTGGTAGGAACTGTAACTTCATTAGGAGTGGTGCCCGCTGCCGCGCAGTTTCGTTCCTTCGTCGCCGATGCCGTACGCTGGTATCGGAGCGGAGACGAGGCCGCGCTGCTGCGGTTGATCCGTTCGCCCCGCAGCGGCGTAGGACACGACGTCGGCGCCGCATACGCGACGCACGCGCGGCGTACCGGCGCACTGCTCGATGCAATCGACGCAAGCCGTCCCGCTTTGCCGCCGGCCGACCGCGAAAGTGCGCTGATCTTCGCGCAGCGCGTTCGCCGCATTCGTGCGCTGCCGCCCGATTTGGACGAGCGGGCGCTGCACGGCGCGATCGTCACCGTCTTCGAGCTCCCTCCCGAGGCGGGAAGTCGCAGCAGCCGTAGTGGGACCGAACCCACGCAACCCGCCGATATCGAACTGACGTCGGCCGCGACGCCGGAGTCGCCGGCCAACGTCGCCGGCTGGCAGCGCCATTTTAGCGCCTCGGCGCTCAATACTTATGCCGAGTGTCCGCGCAAATGGTTCTACAAATACGTCTGCGCTGCGGTCGAGGACCCGGGTTCGGCCGCATCGGCGTACGGAACGGCTTTTCATAGCGCACTCGAGGACTTTCACGGCGAGTTTCCCCGGCCCGGGGCCCGCGATGCGGCGGCGATGCGCGCGCGCATCCGCGAACACATCACCTGGGCCTTCGAGCGCAATCGCAGCGGCTTCGAAACCGCCGTCGAATTCGAACTGCAAGTACGGCGTGCGCAGCGAACCGCGCAGCGCTACGTCGATTGGCTGCTGGTGATGGAACGCGAGGCCCCGTTCGAAGTGCTCGGCCGCGAGCTGGCGGCAAACTTGGAGTTGGAAGGACGTCCTTTTGTCGGCTACATCGACCGCCTCGACCGCGACGAACGATCGGGCGGCGTTTCGGTCGTCGATTATAAAACCGGAAACATCGCAGCATCTCCGGCCGAGTACGGCGACAAGGTGCGCCGTTTCCGCGACTTTCAGCTGCCCTTCTACTACTGGGCCCGAACCGAAGCCGGCGATCGCGTAACCAAACTCGTGTTGATCCCGCTCAAGGACGCCATGCACGACGTTCGGCCCGTCGTCCTCAGCGTCGGCGGCAACATCACGATCGCCGAGCTCGAGCGCTCGCGAACGCGCATGATCGAGCTCAGCGATCTTCTGGGTTCCGGTCGCATCGCCGATTTCGAGCCGACCACCGATCCCGCGGCCTGTACGTACTGCAACTACGCGTCCGCGTGCTTGCGGCGGCCGCCCACCGAAGCGGCCCGTTTCGGAAGTTGATCGCACTCGAGCTGACCACCGAACAGCGCAACGCCGTCGACGCGCCTTTTGAGGTTTGCGTTGCGCTGCTCGGGGCACCGGCGACCGGCAAGAGCACGGCCTTGGCGCAACGTGCGTCAAGAGCGCGCGAGCTTTTTCCCCAAGCCGACCCACTGATCGTCGGAGCCGAACGTCCGCTCGAGGATTTTGCAGTCGCGGTGCTGCGCGAAAGCGGCGTCGAAGTCTGTCTCGTCGATGACGCCGAAGCCGAGCTGCTTTTTCGCGAGGCCTGCATTCCGCTCTTCGAACTGGCATGGAACGACTTCGCCGAGAATCAGATCGATCCGGAGGTTCCCGGTTTGCGAACACCGGTGCGTTTTTTCGAGTCCGCCTTCCGTTTGATCCGCCGCTTGCGGGATGCAGGCGTGGAGCCGGCCTCGTTTCTGCAGCGCGCGCTGACTGCGGCGACCGAGTTTTACGCTAATCCGCCTAACCTCGCCGATCCGCGGCTCCTGGCAGCAACGAAGAACACGTTCCACGATTCACTCGACGTGCGCCCCAACGAGCTGGCCCGCCAATATCGCCGCGAGGTCGATCTGGCCAAAATTCTGGCGAAGCTCTACGAGCGCTATGTCGAGCTCGTCGAGAGCGGCGGCAGAATGACCGCGCGCGATGCCGCCGTCGCCGCGCGAAAGACTATCGAGTCCGATCCACAGCTCGCGTTGCGGCTGCGCGAACGCCACCGTTTGGCCTTCGTTGACGACGCGCAAAGCCTCACCGCAATCGAGGTTCGGCTGCTGGAAGTGATCTTCGGCGAATCGCTTGGCGGCGTTACGCTCTGCGGCGATCCTGCATCGGCCGTTTCGAGCGCCAGAATGAGCGCGGGGGACGCCGCCTTCGCGCGCGCCGCCGTTCGCATCGAACTGACCCAGCGCCATCGCGTGCCGGTCGTAGAAGTGCATCGTGACGTTACGCCGCGCGACGAAGCCGAACGCATCGCCGAACGTGTCGAAGCGTGGCTGCGCGAAGGCGTCGCGCCGGCCCGCATTGCCGTGCTCTTTCGTTCGGTACGGCACGTCGCACTCTACGAAGGCGCGCTGCTCGAGCGCGGCATTCCGGTCGTGGTCGGCGGCGACGTCAATCTCTTTGCCGACCGGCGCGCGCTCGACGCACTCGCGCTGCTGTGGAACGTCTACGATCCGTTCCGTCACGAATGGCTGCTGCGCACGCTAGCCGGCAAGTCGCTCGCCCTCTCCGACGCGTCGCTGGCGCTGCTCTCTCGCGAGCCACCCGATCCGCAGCGG
>CAZMPP010000312.1:0-3254 GCA_964568035.1 uncultured bacterium | reverse complement strand
TGGTCGTCGGTGACGGTGCCCGAGACAATGCCCGCCGAGGCCGCAAATGCGCGCACGCAAGTTGCCGCCAGCCACAAGAACCCGGCAAGAAGAACCCACCAACGCACTAGATGCTCTCTTTTGACCAACTCGACTCCCAGCGCAATGAAGAGACGGCGAATCAGCCGCTTCTTATGAAGTTGATGCTAGGTGATGCTGGTGCGGTGGTGCATCCTGGAACTTGTAGCCGTCGTTAAGATAGCGGGGCCCGTAATTACGTTTCCCCTAATAATCTTTACGGAACCTTAACGTTCGCTCGTCTTGGCCGGGTCGACGATCTGCCACCGCGAGCGCAAGCCGAGGCGGCCCAGGATCGAGCTGACGTGCCGCTCGACGGTGTGCTCGCTGATCTGCAGCGCGACCGCCACCTCGCGATTGCGCGCCCCGCGCCGGATGAGGTTGGCGACCTGCTGCTCGCGCCCAGTCAACGCCGAAGCAGTAGAGCGTCCGCGACGTTCCGGACGGTGCGCGTCGCGCTCCTGGCGGACTAAAAGCAACATCGCCTCGTTGGTCCAACGTCGCAAACCCATGGCGTTGAACTCGCGCGCGGCATCGCCGGCATGGTCGATCCACCCACCCCCTTCACCGCTGCGAAAGAGCACGTGCGCCCGCGCTAAGAGTTCGTGCGCGTGTAGGTAACGCCGGTCTGGCGCGGCGACGGCTCGCAATGCCGACGCGGCAAAGCGCGCGTCGTCGAGTGCCGCGTGGCGCGCCGCTACGGCGAAGAGCGTTGGTTCGCTGGCCGCGCTGTCCGCTCGCAATAGCGCGCGTCGCACCGCGCTAGCCAGCGGCGCGCCGGCTGGAAGCAGGGCGGACCCAACCAGCGCGGCAATCGTCGCGGCGACGCTTTCGCCGGGCAAATCGCTGCCCGCCGCGACCTCAAGGATGTCTGCAGTTACCCAACTCCGCAAAGCAAAATCGTTAGCCATCTCAATTGCTAATTGCGCTCCCGTTCCGGCGAAGAGGACGAGCGCTGCGCGATTGCGCACCTCGTTGCGCGCCCGATCCAGCAGTGCAGCGGTACGGTCCAGGTCGCCGGCATCGAGTGCGATGCGCGCCGCGGCAGCCAGCGTTCGCGCGAGCCATCCGGCGAGCCGATGCGTCGCTGCGGTTGAGACGGCGTCGTCGATCGCCGCACGCGCCGGTTCGACGTCGCCGAAAAGCAACGCATGGTGTGCAAGACGTTCCTTGATCGCGCTCGCAAGATAAAAACGATGCGACGCGACCGCGCGGTCGTGAGCCATTCTAAAGTGCTCGTAGGCGCTTTGCGGTTCGCCGGACCACGTGAGAACGACCGCAATGGAGAGATAGTCGGTCTCGTCGGGCTCGGCGATGGCACCGAGATACTCGGCCGCGCCGGCGGCGTCGCGGCAAGCAATCAGTTCGGGGAGTGCGGTCGCGGCTACGCCGCGATCGTTACCGGCAAGCGCGTGTACGAAGGCACGGACTCGATGCAGCCGTGCGCGCTCGCTCGGCGTCTGGGCGACCACAGAATCAAGCAGCGCCCCGGCCGCAGCGAGCCGGCATTGTGAAACGAGCGCATCGATCTCCGGCACAAAGGCCATACTGCGCCATATGCTAGCAAGCCAGTGTTAAGCCGCGATTACGAACGTCGCGAAAATCGCGCCGTTCTTAAGCCGCCTTAGGGAAAGATTCGAAAGATCGTTCCGTAGTAGGTCGACGAACCGCCCCAATACGTCGTCCCGTAAAGGACGCCGCTGTCCGCGGTCAGACCGGCCTCCGGATTAGCTCCGTCGGGATCTCCCTTAAATCGATAGATCACTTTCTCGTTACCGAACGGGCTCATCTTGAAGATCGTGCCACAACGATAATATCCCCCGCGCATGGGGCCGTCTCCCGAAGAGATGCAGTAACGCGAGTTGCGCGGGCTATTACCCCCGCCCGTCGTGGTGCCGTAGAGTTGCCCGCCGACGACGACGAGACCGGAATCCGGGAACGCTCCGTCCCTGCCGATCCCGAAGTTATGAATAACGACCTCTTGACCGCCTGTCTTGATCGCGAAAACGGTGCCGTAACCGCGACCGACGCTCCCGCCGTGCAGCGTCGTTCCGTACAACTCGCCGTTGAGATTCACCAACGACCCGGTGGGATTCGAACCATCCCCCGATTCGATGCCGAAACTATGGAGCAGGCGTTCTTGACCGAACGGACTGATCTTATAAACCGCGCCGCCCGCTTTATTCTGACCTCCCGCGCGCGTCGTTCCGTAGAACGTGTTTTTTACTAGGGTCAGCGATGAGGTCGGATGACCGCCGTCGCGGGGGCCGCCCACAAAACTGTGGATCACCTGCTCGCCGCCGTTGCGCGAAAGTTCGAAGACCGCTCCTTTATCGTGCGCGCCACCGTTCTGGGTGGTTCCGTAGAGGAAACCTTTATATTGAACGAGGCCCGCTTCGGGCTGTGCGCCGTCGCCGCGCGCGCCGAAGTTATGAATGACGTGCTCGAAACCCGACTTGGTAATCGAGAATACGGTGCCGCCGCCGTGCGAACCGCCTCCCGAAGTCGTGCCGTAAAGTTTACCTTTATACCAAAGCAACGAAGCCGCGGGGTACGCACCGTCGGGATAACCGTTGAAGGTGTGCAGCACGGTTAGGTCGCCGAACTGACTCACCTCAAAAACGGTGCCGTACCCGTTGCCGTACGAGGAAGTGGTTCCGTAAAGCTTGCCCTCGACCGCGACGAGGCCGGCCTGAGGAGCGCCTCCGCTGGCCTGACCGCTGAAACTATAAATCGACGCATAACGGCCGTACCGGTCGTCCGAGAGCTGCGCCGCCGGCGCGGAGGGGCTACTCGGTACGGCGGGTGCCCCGGCAAAACGGGAACAGCCGCCCAGTAAAAGGGCACAAACGAAAAGCAAAGCAACGCGCACAATCCGCCATCCTCTCACGCTAAATAGCGAGGAGGGCGAATTTCACGTTTGCAGATTCGCTCTCCTAGCTAATCGCGCGGTTCGCTACGGATCGTAGCTGGAACGCGGGGTCGGACTCGACGAAGGATCTGAAGTCGGCGTCCCGGTGGCTTGCGGCCCCGGTTGAGCGTGCGGTCCGATGACGATTACGTCGCGCATGCCTTCGCCATAGTGATAGGCGCACCCGATGAGGTAGATGCCGGATTTGACGAGCGTCACCGTTACCGATTTGCCGGGTCCAATCGGACCGCTGGCGTAGCCGGTCCCCATCTTTCCGTTACCTTGT
>CAZMPP010000311.1:0-3270 GCA_964568035.1 uncultured bacterium | reverse complement strand
AGCGCCGCTGTGGGCGGCGTGCGTAGGTGGCTGTCGAGCACGACGCGAAGGGGGCCTGCGGCTCTCTTAGTTGCCGGGCCGGGCAGGCGGGCAGTGAGCCTCGGGGAAAGTCTCAGGGTGAGCCTCGGATCGTCTGCGAGGATGGTCCCACGCCGACGAGGATGGCATCGTGCTGCGCTCGCAACCCATGGGCTGCCTGGCGGGCGGGGCTGCCAGTGATCCAGCGTTCGCGGCCAAGGCGTCCCCTCTCCTGGCGATCGCCAATGCAACCGTCGAGCGATCGAGTAAAACTCCGGCAACCGTGCTGCCGGCAAACCAAGCAACGCCGAATATCAAATCGTAGAGACCAAAGATCGCCGCTTTGCGACGTTTCACAATTATGGTAGCGACCAAAGCCAACAACAACGCATCTTCTACTGCGATTCCGACGCCCCACAGCGCCGCGCCGGCAGTAGCCCACGCGCCGCTTCCCAGAAATGCGAGCGGCGCGGCTAACGAGGCAATCGCGACCGCGGCGACGATCACGGGCTTGCCGGCGCGATCGAAAAGCCATCCCAAAATCGGACTGGCGACGGCGCTGACGCCCATCGCAACGGCAAACAATACGGAAATGGCCGCGACGCCGGCGATATTATCGCGTTGGAAGCGAAACGCAATCAGCGCAAAATCGACGAACCCCGCAGCCAACAGCGCACCGCCGATGGCGTAGCGGCGAAATGCGGCCCAATCGCGAACGGGCGGTGCCGATTCGTCCTCGAGCGGGGGCACGACGTTGCGTCCGGCAACCGCTGCTATACTCAGCGTTGCTAGCGTGAGAATCGCGGGAACGATAAGGACGCCGAAACCGCTGCGATAACCGCCGTGTAGAACTGCGTATGCCACGACCAGCGGTCCGATCGTAGCGCCGAATTGGTCGAGCATTTGGTTGAACCCGAAGACGCGGCCGCCGCCGCCCAACTCCCGTCCGGCTTCGGCGAGCATCGCCGACATGACCGGTTTGCGGATGCCGCGGCCAAGTCGTTCGCCGATCATGAGTCCCGCCGCAAGCGGCCAGTTTCCGGCTAGCGCCAATGCCGGCACGCAGAGCATGTTGATGGCGTAACCGACCCATACCGTTACCCAATAACGACCGGTACGATCTGCAAACGCTCCGGAGACGGATCGCACCGCATAGCCTATCAGCTCGCCTGCGCCCGCCGCCGCGCCGATCAAGGCACCGCTGGCACCGAGATGACCCAAATACGCACCGACGATGCCACGGCCGCCTTCGTAGGTGAGGTCGGCAAATAAATTGACGATGCCCACCACAACGACGAAGCGCAAAACGCGCTTTGTAACCGGGCTCATTGCGCCGAGTCGAGTCGACACTTAGAGCTTCAAATAGTGCTGCTGCACCCACGTCGCCCAATCGTTGCCGGGAGTACCGTCGTAGTTCGAGATCAGGACGCCGCAGTTACCCCACGTGTCCCACGTCCAGGCCTCGTAACCGACGCCGTGCGCGTCGGCCCACTTCATGAAGGTCGCGATGTAGTTCGGCTCGCAATCCGATCCGTCGTACGTCTCGCCCGTCTCACCGAAGATCAGCGGTACCTTCTTGGTGATGGGACGCATGCTCGAGTTGAAGCAGGCCACGGTATCGCAGAGGTTCTTACCGTAGACGTGAGCTTCGGCAACCAGCTGATGCATTGGGTCGTTCGGTCGCGACTCGAGCCAGGTCGAGCCGTTATATTTGGCACCGTCAATTTTGCCGCAGGCATTGGCATAGTCGATACATGGAAGGGAGATGACTCCCGTATAACCCGCCGTGCGCATGCGCTTGACCGCCTCGCGCATCGCGGCCGTTTGATAGAACTGATTGTATGGGCCATAGGTCGCCTCGTCGTCGCAGCCTTTCTGCATGAAACATTTCCAGCCGACGGTCGTTTCGCCCCACGGAGCCAAGATGACGTTAGGATCGTTTTTGAAAGTGGCCGCCATGCTCGACCACATGCCGGGCGAATGATCTCGATCGGGCGCGGCGGGCTGATAGGTTGCTTGATAAGCTCCCGGCGCGCCCCACATCAGGGAAATCTCTGCGTACATTCCATACTGATGCAGCAGGTTGACGTAGTTCACGATCGCATTGATGTAGTTCTTGCCGGCGTATTGCTGGTCGATTCCGTTAATGTTAAGCCAACAGTCCTCGTTGAGCGGAACGCGCACGACGTTGACGTTCCAAGTTGCCATGGCCTGAACGGAAGCGGCGTCGTTGGGCCCGTCGAAGATCCCCCAGCCTTGCACGCAAGCATACTCGGTGCCCGAACGGTTAATCCCGTGTAAGTGCACGACGGTATCATTCCCGTCGACGAGACGATTGCCCGAAACCCGCAATCCGCTCAGCGCCTTGCGCGCTTGGTGCGAAGCCGGCAGCGAAGAGCGCGAAGGAACCGTTCCGCCGGCCGATGTTGCCGAACAACCGGCCGTAACCAGCAGGGCCGCGAGCAGCCCCAGTGCTCGATGCGTCATGAAAGAGTATTCCGAGCGGGCGACCATGTTACTTGCGTCGCCGCCGAGAAGCTTTGATGATGAGCCGGAAGTACCGCTACGGCGAGATGACGTGGCCGGAGGTCAAGGCCGCTGCCGCGAGCCCCAGTGTGGCGATCGTGCCCATCGCCACATTGGAGGATCACGGCCGCCATCTGCCCATCGATACCGATTTGCTGCTCTGCGCGAGCGTCTGTGAGCTCGCGTCATCGCGCGCGGCGGACCGCACCGTCGTCGTGCCGCCGATCAATCACGGCTACAGCCCGCATCACATGGATTTCCCCGGCGCACTGACGATCGGCGCGCACACGCTCATCGACTACGGTCTCGACGTTTGTAAGAGTCTCGCTCACCACGGCTTCGATAGAATCCTCATCGTCAACGGCCACGGTAGTAACAGTCCGTTCGCCGACATCATCGCCCGGCTCACCGTGGTGCATACCGGCGCGCTGGCCGCCGCCGTCAACTACTGGTCCGCGCCCGGCGTCCGCGAAGTCGCCGACGGACTTCGTGAATCCGAAGCGATCGGCGGCATGAATCACGCTTGCGAGTTCGAGACGTCGCTCTATTTAGCGCTGCGGCCGGAGCTGGTAGACATGCAGCAGGCCGTGCACGAAATCGGACATCGCCCCAGCAAAAACTACTGGACCGATCTCGTCGCCGGCGATGGACCGTTAGCGATGATGGAGTATTGGAGCCAGCTCAGCGAGAGCGGAGTGATGGGCGATCCGACTAAGGCAACCGCCG
>CAZMPP010000310.1:0-3303 GCA_964568035.1 uncultured bacterium | reverse complement strand
GGATACCCCATGGTCTTGACCGAAGGTCCCGTTATCATGACGTGCGGTCCGGTGGTAACCCAATGATTGTCCGAGGTCTGTGCCTTGGCCCACGGGTCGGTGTTGCTGGCGCCGTTGTCGCCGCCGAGCATATAGACGAATCCGACGCTATCGGGCGGCGTGCTCTTAGACATCATCGCTTTTGCCCAGACCATGGCGTTCTGATCGGCACACATCGCTTCGCTGGGCGGAAGGACCATACAGGTAAAACCGTTCGTGCCCCCCTGTATCGTTTTCATGGATCCGTCAGCTTGCATCTGGACGATGTGCGCCCCCTGCACGACGTTTGCCGGGGCAGCGGTCTTGACTTTGGCGATGTAATCGGAGTCGGACATCCCTGACGTCTGTGCCCCGGCCGGCACCGCAGCGATGCCGAAGACCAGCGCGAGAATCGTCAATGAAAGTGTGTAGCGCATTATTCCCTCCAAATCGAAGTCGGGATAGAAGCGAACTTAGCCGGGCAAGCGGGCTTCCCCTAGGAAGCACCGGCGCGAAGCAGCTCAATTTCACGCTGTTTGGCGTCCCGCTCCCCGATTAGTGCGGCAACTTGCTCGCGCAAGTTCCGGGCCTCGATGTGATCGTACGCCGCGCCGGCGCGCTCCACCAAAAGGGCGATGCTACGCACCTCATCGGGGTCGATATCGGCGGCGTTGCGGTGCGGGCCGTAAAGGACGATCGCCACGAGCTGATCGCGCAGTAGAACGGGCATGGCCAGGACGGCGTCGCCGACATGCAGGGGCCATTCGCCAGGCCCCCATACGACGTCGGCCAAACGCACCGGCGCTTCCTCGGCCAGAAGGTGCAGTACCAACGGATCCTCCGAGGTCAGCGCGCTCGTATCTATGTGATCCCAACCGGTTTCGACGCTGCGGTCAAAGGCGCCCGAATCGCCGTTACGCCGAAAGATCGCGGCCGACGTGAGCTCCAGCGCGCGAATCGGTTCGTGCACCAAGAAGCGATCGACGACGTCACGCGATTCGGCGCGCAGGACTGCAGCCGCGGCTTTCTTGAGCCGCTCTTCGGCCATATGGCGCTGGCGGAAAAACGTGCTGTCGATAAACCGATCGACGTTTCGATGCAGCATGTTCAGCCACGATCCGATAGCGAGCGCCAAGATGATTTCGGCGGTTAGCGTAAAGCGGGTCTGCGCGAACTGTTTACCCATAAACCAGTCCAGCAGCAAAAATGTGCCGGCCACCAGCGAGGTGATCGACCCGTAGACCAGCGCACGGCTGATCGCGAACTGCACGTCGAAAACGCGGCGCCGCACGACGGCATACGCAACCGCGATCGGCACGCTGATTCCCAATATCGCCAGTGCTTGCGAGAACCAGTCGGGCAAGTCCCAAGGGAGGATTCCGTCGCCCGCGAGGATCGCCACCACGCGCATCGCCAAAACGACGGGAAAGACGAGCACCCACTTCAGGCGCTGGCGTTCGTCGCCGTGGCTCTGCAAAAACGTGATCGCAAAGGCGGCGGCAGCAAAAGCATAGACGATCGCCGTCGCCAGCGTGGCCCAATTTACCGCTCCCTGCGACGGGCGTCCAAATCCGCCAAGGTTGACGATGACGTAGAGCGTCGCGATGGGAAAGAGCAGCAGCAGCAACTTCATGAGGCTCATCGCGTAGCGACGCCACTTTTCGAGCCGGTTGCTCGGGAAACGCAGCGCGAACATCGTCACGAAGACGCACCCCGTACTCCCAAGCACGACCAGCGTGAGAAAGTTTACCCAAAAGAACGCACTCGATCCGGGCCAATAGAAGCCGAGATCGCCGTAGCGCCGTAAAACGCAATAGAGATAGAAGGACCACGTCATCGCGCTTGGCCGCAGCAACAAGACCAGAGACCCGACGATAAGGAACACCGAATACTCGGTAAAGAGCAGCGCGACGATGGCACGATCGAAACGAGAGAGCGTGCTATTTTGTGGCGTCAGCGTTACCGTTCGCACGGTGCCGCGGTGATCTAGTTTGAAGGTCAGCGTCCGCGGCGGGTCGCGGAAAAGGGCGGGAGCCAGCGGCGGCACGACACGATCTCCGGCCTCGATACCGGCTGCCGACCCGGGCGAATGCGGCGCGACGTCGGTGATTATGCCGTCAAAATCGAGGTCGATTCCGTTGTCGGGATAGGGCTCCCAGATCCGCGCGAGCCCCGGGATTGCGGTTCCGAGCATCCAGACGCCGATCGCGATAACGAGGACGGCCCGGACCAGCGCGGACACGGAGTTAGAGAATCCCTAGCCGCCGAGCCATCGCAGCATCCGCGCGCGGCTTGGTCATCGGCGGAACGTAAAGAGTCGAAAGGACGCTCACCGGCGCGTCGGCGAGCGCGCCGAGCGGCGTGCGAACGACGATCGAGTTGCAAAGCGGAAAACGCGCCGCTTCATAAACGATTGCTTCGTGTTCGGGACGATAGGTCTCGAGCAGCCGCTCCACGAGCACGCGCAGGCCTTCGAGATTCCAAGCGGCGTCGCTGTTGCGTACGCCGGGCTCGGCGATCGAGCCGATCTGCCAAAGAATCAGACCGCTAGCGGCATCGCCCGTCCGGCGGTGCACGAGAAAATCGGTCGCGTCGTAGCTTCGGCAACCCGCCGACGCGGGGTCGATCCCGAGGTCGGCAAAAAGGCAGGCGTCGGCCGAGACTCCGGCGAGCATTTCTGCGGAGAAACCTTCGCCGCGCAAGATGCGGATAGACTCGTGCAGCGGGTAAGCAAAGACGCCCGGATGACCGTAGGAAACGGCGCAAACAACGAGGCCGGCGCGGACGCTCTCGACAATGCGCTCGACCATCTCCCGATAGGTTTCGCTACGCGGTTTGTCCAGGGCGTAGAGGCGGGTGAGCGGCTCAGTGTTCGGGTTGAGCGATCGAATCCAGTATTCGGCCACGGAATCGGCGACGATCGTAAAGACGCGATCGGCGCGGGCAATGGCCGAGGAAGCTTCGAACGTTGCTTGCGCAGGAGCGCGAATCCCGATGCCGACCGCGGTAAGCGAGCCTCGCTTCGGGCTCATTCAGCGTCGTCGATGACCTCGAACTCGAAGAGATGCTGCCGCACTTTTCCACAGTACATCGCCGGAAGAAGATCGCCCGTTTCCAAAATGACGGCTTCCTGCACGCGGCGGGTCTCTCCGCTCAAGACCGCCTCTTGCTGATCGCAGTTTAGTCCGGCCTCTTCCATCATTTGGACGGCTTCGCTTTTGCTATGCCGGAACTTGGCCTGCGTTTCCATGTCCGTCGCAAGCCTAAGCAAAAACTCGGTCAATC
>CAZMPP010000309.1:0-3306 GCA_964568035.1 uncultured bacterium | reverse complement strand
GCCGAACGTGGCGGAGCGGAAGAGCACCCAGGCGAGGAGCACGATCACGAACGTCAGGACGATGCGAACGGCGGCGATCGCGCCGCGCGGCGCGTTGCGCTCGTGGCCGATGCCGGTCACCCGTTCGATGCAGAGCGCGACGCCGTGGAAGCCGCCCCAAGCCACGAAGGTCCACTGCGCGCCGTGCCAGAGACCGCCTAAGAGCATCGTCAACATCAAGTTGCGCAGCGTTGCCAGTGAGCCGTGGCGGCTGCCGCCCAAAGGAATGTAGAGATAGTCGCGCAGCCACGTCGAGAGCGTCATGTGCCAACGATGCCAGAAGTCGGTAACGCTGGTCGCCAAGTACGGCAAGTTGAAGTTCTCGGGAAAGACGAAGCCGAGCATGCGCGCGCAGCCGATGGCAATGTCGCTGTAGCCGGAGAAATCGAAATAGATCTGCATCGCGAAGGCAAACATCGCGCACCACGCGGCGGGTGCACCCGGATGCGCCGCGACGGAATCGAAATACGCGTTCGAGACGGCGGCGAACTGATCGGCGATGACCATTTTCTTAAAGAGTCCGAAGCCGGCGCGCGCGAGCCCATAGCTTATGTCTTCGGGGCCGGGTGCGCGCCACGCAAAGAGTTCGCCGAAAAAGAGACCGGCACGCACGATCGGGCCGGCCAGCAACTGCGGAAAGAAGGCCAGGAATAAGGCGTAGTCGAGCGGCGTGCGCACGGCTTTGGTCTTGCCGCGATAAACGTCCACCAAGTACGAGATACTCTGGAAGGTATGAAAGCTGATCCCGATCGGCACGAAGAGATTGACCAGCCACGGGTTCTGGTGCATTCCGACCAGCGCGGCAACCGTGCTGCTCGCGAAGTTTAAATACTTGAAGGTTCCTAGAAAGGCGAGGTTGGCGGCGATGCCGAGGGCGAGCGCGAGCCGCGACCCTCTTCCTTCATCGCGCATTCGCTCCAGCGCAACGCCGATGAGAAAGTCGCTGACGGTGAGGATCCAAAGGAAGAGCACGTACCACGCGTTCCAGCGGGTGTAGAAATAGTAGCTGGCTACGAGCAGCACGTACCGCCCGTAACGCCGCGGCAAGCCGTAAAATAGCGCGGCAACGATGGCAAAAAAGAGCCAGAACTCGTAAGACTGAAAGCGCAGCGGGATGCCGATGCCGATGGCTGCGGCATACCACGAAAGGTCGCGACGTTCGCGCGGCGCGGGCGGAGGCGAAGGCGGGGGTGGCTGCGCGGATGGCGGCGCGACGGGCGTGGCGGCTCTGGCGGTTGGTGCGACGACCGTTGCGGACGCGGCGCTCATCGGGCGCGGCGATAGCGCGCGTGCAATTCGCTCGCCCAGCAGGCGGCTGAACTGCAGGCTGCCGTCGCGATTGAGATGGTCTTCGTCGGCAAAAAGATCGGGGCGCTCGAGTGCGAGGAACGGTTCGGCGGGTAAAAATTGCGCGTGATAGGTCTGTGCGATCTCGACCAGCGAGCCGGCGGGCGCTTCCGTATTCGAGCGATGAACCGGCCGGGTGGGGATTCTTACAAAGAAGACGGGCGTTCCGGTTGCTGCGTAACGCGCGGCGATCGGCGCTAGCCATTGCAGCCGGTATTTTGCGTACGACGGGCTGGGCTTGGCGACGCGCAAGACCTGCGTGGCGATAGCGTCGCGCTGATCTTGCGTCAGGTTCGACGGATAATCGAGCGTGTTGGCGTTGAAGTTCGCGCGCAGGCCGGCGAGCGTTTCGGCCCGCGGATGCGCCGCCAACGGTTCGTAGGCGGGGTCGCGGCGCGCTTGCGCGATGGCGGCGGCGCGGGCCACCGGATCGGCGGCTAGGCTTTGAAAATCGTCGCGCAACTCGACGCCGCGCCAGAAGAGGTCGATGCCGTACTCGATACGCTCGCGCGGATCGGAAAACGAGCCCGCGAGTTTGGGCAGGTCGGTCAGGCGCGTTTGAAAGACGACATAGCGCAGATCCATCGGACGGTCGTCACCATCGAGGCTTCCGATGGCGCTGTCGTCGTCGGAGAACGTGTCGACAGGAATGACGATGGCGCGATACCGATGCGCCTCAGGGTCGATGGCGCGCACGAAAAACGGCCAGCAGCGTGGCGTCGTTCCCGGCACGCCGGCGTTGAGAAACCGCAGCTTGCCGCCGGCGCCGGCTTCTGCGGCGGCGGGATCGAGCCCGGAGTAGGTGCGCGAATCGCCCAGCACCAGCACGTCGCGGCTCGGCTGCGCGGGAAAGGCACGGAACTGAGCGATGGCCGCCTCGAAGCTGCCGGTGGTGGAAGAGGGATCGAGCACGCTGCGATAGAGCGGCGTGCGGAACGCGATTACGTCAACCAGTGCAAAGAGCGCGAACGCGACCGCAACGAGAAAGGCGGCCGTCTTCTTGCGTGGCGATCCGGCTGGCGATTGCACCGCAACGTCCCTTGTGCGAAAAGGGGTTAGAGGCCTTTAGGGGGTTAGAGGCCTTTAGAATGGGAACGCCGGTGGCGCTCATCACCATCACGGTGATGCTCGGGATGATCATGGCGATCATCGACACAACCATCGTCAACGTGGCGATTCAGACCATCGGCGGTAATCTCGGCGCGACGGTTGACGAAGTGGCCTGGGTTGCAACCGGCTATATTCTTGCCAGCGTCGTGATCATGCCGCTCAACGGGTGGCTGACGGCGCTGTTGGGGCGCAAGAGATTCTACGCGATCTCGCTGGCGCTCTTCACCGTCGCTTCGCTGCTTTGCGGGACGGCACGCTCGATTTGGATGCTCGTCTTTTATCGCATCGTTCAAGGGATCGGCGGCGGCGCGCTGCAGCCGACAGCGCAGGCGATTCTCTTCGAAACCTTCCCGCCGCAGCGGCGCGGTGCGGCGATGGCGATTTTTGGGATGGGTGCGATGGTCGGGCCGGCGATCGGGCCGACGTTGGGCGGCTGGATCATCGATAACGCCAACTGGCCGCTGATCTTCTACATCAACGTGCCGATCGGCATCGTGGCCTTCCTGATGACGCTAGCCTTTATTCCGAATCCCCGCTACATCAGCAAGCCGAAGGGCGGCATTGACTGGATCGGGCTAGGGCTGCTGACGGCCGGGCTGGCGTCGTTGCAGTACGTGCTCGAACAAGGCGAGCGTGACGACTGGTTTGATTCGAAGACGATCGTACTGCTCAGCGTAGTGGCGGCGGTCGCCCTCGTTACCTTTGTCCTTAAGGCGCTCCACGACCGGCATCCGATCGTCGACTTGTCGGTCTTTAAGTTTCGCTCGTTCTCGGTCGGGTCGTTTCTCGGGATCATCATGGGGTTCGGCT
>CAZMPP010000308.1:0-3327 GCA_964568035.1 uncultured bacterium | reverse complement strand
ACCCCCTGGATCTCTTTCACGACGTCGAGTGTGTGCGTGATGCGATGCGAAAGGTTGCGGATCGTGATCTTGGTACCGGGTGGAAACCCCAGCGCCTGAGAGAAGGCCCGCTGCGTGAAGCCGCCCAGCGATGCTTGCCATTTCTTATCGTAGATTTTCCCTAAGCCTTCGCTGGGGAGTTTTTCCCCGATCGTGTGAGCCGGCAACACGGCTTCCACGGCGAGGTCGGAACCGACGGACGGAAGCACGAGCGAGCCGCCTGGGGCGCTGCTGCCGATCGGGCGTCCTCCGCAAGCGCTGACTCCGAGTCCAACGACTGCCAAGGCTACGGCCAAATGTTTGGTTCCCATGGCCGAAACTTTAGCGACCTGGCGTGAAGAAAGTCTGAATTTATGGCGAATTGTGGCGATCGCGCGAGAGCGGGAAAGCGCCCCCCGATTTCGAAAAACAGGGGTCGCTTGTCGCTTCTTCTTGGAGGTATTTTCGTGCTTCGTTCTCGCCTCGCGCCGGCGGCCACCGCGCTCGCCGCGATTGTTTCGGTCGGTTTATCCGGGTGTTCCGGCGGCCGCTCGCTTATTCCCGGAACCGGCGGTGTACCGTTTGCCGGTCTCGGAGCCTCCCATCCCGGCATGTTTTCGCGCCTTAAACGCAATCCGCCGGTGGGCATGCAGCTCGCGTGGCTGATGACCGACGGTACCGTGCTCGCCCAGAGCTATTCGGGCAATACGTTCTATCAGTACACGCCCGACTCGACCGGCAGCTATTCGAACGGCACCTGGAAACAGGTCGGCTCGCTGCAGGCCGGATATGCGCCTTCGGCGGGATCGTCAGTCGTGCTCGCCGACGGACGGTTGCTGTTTATCGGCGGTGAGTACAACAGCCCCGGGAACTACGATCTGCAACTCGTGAATTTGGGCGCGATCTACGATCCGGTCAAACAAACGTGGGCGAAACTAGGACACCCCAAGGGCTGGAAGTGGATCGGCGATTCGCCCATTACCGTGCTGGCCGACGGGCGCGTGTTGCTTGGAGACAAGCTTCATGACTGGGACGCGATCCTGGATCCCGGTAAAAGCCTGAAATGGAAAAAAGTCTCAAGTAAGGGTAAATCAGATTGGAACGCCGAGGAAGGTTGGACGCTGCTTGCCGACGGCACGGTGCTAACCGCCGACGTTCTCAACGCGCCAAACTCCGAGATCTACAATCCGGTTACCAGCACGTGGAAGACGGCCGGTTCGACGATCGTCGATCTCCATTCGCCCTCACCTTTCCATCAGTGCTTGCAGTACGGTCCGAAACCACAGGACTGCTATCTGCCTCCGGGCGAGATCGGTCCGTCGATGCTGCGGCCCGACGGCACGGTTCTTTGGAATGGTTCGGGTTCCGGACCCAGCGGATACGGCGTGGGACATAACTCGGTCTATCACTCAACCGGCAGCCAGGCGGGCACGTGGACCAAGGCTCCCGACTTCCCCAACGGCGACAACGCGGGCGACTCGTTCTCGGTGCTTGAGCCGAGCGGCAACGTGCTCGTCTTTGGCGTGAGCGGTTCGATGTACGAGTGGAACGGCACGGCCTTCTCGCAAGTCGGCTCGTGGGCCGGCGCACCGATTCTGCTTCCTACCGGCCAGGTCATGATGTTCGGTTACTCCAACAGCGTGCTCTACACGCCGTCGGGCAGCCCCCAATCGGCTTGGGCGCCGACCATCACCGACGTCGGCAGCAGCTTGACGCACGGCCAGACCTATAAGATCACCGGCACGCAGTTCAACGGGCTCTCGCAAGCGGTCGCGTTTGGCGACGAGTACCAGACTGCGACGAACTATCCGCTCGTGCGCATCACCAATAAGGCGAGCGGACACGTCTTCTACGCGCGCACCCACGACCACAGTTCGATGGGCGTTGCGACCGGTTCGGCTTCGGTCTCGACAATGTTCGACGTTCCGTCGAACATTGAAACCGGCGCCAGCAATCTGGTTGTGGTTGCCAACGGCATTGCATCGCAGCCGGCGAAGGTAACGATCCACTAAAAAAAGAGGCGGTCGCCTCAACGAAAAAAAACCGGCGCGAGCCCCGCTCGCGCCGGTTTTTTTACTGCCGTCGAATGGAGACTAGCGCTCTATGCCGGCGGAGCCGGTCCGGTCGTAAGCGCGGTCGCGTAGAAGTTGTTGTCCTGCCAATAGCCATGCGCCACGACGCGTCGCCCGACGGCGACTCGGCCGCTGTTTTGATCGCGCAAAGCGATCGTATCGTCTACCACAATTTGACCGCTCGTCTGCTGCAACGTCACGAGATGGCCTTTGACTGAGACGATCGTGCCCTCGACGCGCGTGTGCTTATAGACGGCCGAAGTGCATTTTCCGTTAGGAACCCACGAGTCGCCCTGCCACGCACCGCAGTCGCTATCCACGTATGGCGACGCTGCTTGGGCCGCCGGTGCTCCCGGCGGTTCCTGCGCGTTCGCAAGCGTGCCCAGCGCTGCCAGCGCTGCGACCGTCGTAACGAATGATAGGAGTGCTTTCATAGAAGCCTGTTTCCCAAAATTGCGCAAGTATTGCGCGTTGGAGCGCACGCTTGCGGACGTTTCTATCTATTTTTGTAGATAGCGGCCGAACCAATAACGGGCAAGGTGGGCGACTTCTTCGAGCGCTCCCCGCTCTTCGAAAAGATGGCTAGCGTCCGGTACTATGACGATCTCTCGATTGCACGTCATCTGTGCCGATGCCCGGCGGTTAAGTGCGAGCACCTTTGGGTCTGCTCCGCCGACGATCAGTAACGTCGGCGCTCGCACTTTCTGAAGATTATCGCCGGCCAGATCGGGGCGCCCGCCACGCGAAACCACGGCGGCTATTTCTTTAGGAATGCGAGCGGCGGCGACGAGCGCTGCGGCAGCACCGGTGCTCGCGCCGAAATAGCCGATCGGGAAGCCGCGCAGCGCACTCTGCTCGCGCACCCACGACGTCGCGGCAACCAAACGTCGCGCCAAAAGTGCGATGTCGAAGCGCGATCCCGCGGTCCTGCGATCGATTGCCTCTTCCTGCGGAGTAAGCAGATCGAGCAATAGTGTCGCGATGTTGCCTCGATTGAGCGCATCGGCGACGAAGTGATTTCGCGGGCTCAGCCGGCTGCTGCCGCGGCCGTGCGCGAAAAGAACGAATCCTTTTGGCTTTTCGGGTAACGCTAAAACTCCCGGTGCGACAATTCCCTCACCGGCCTCGACCCGAACTTCGCGAATTGCGACGGGGTGAGAGCTCATACCGTTCGATGGTGATGATACTCGATGGATGCGAAGGCATTAAGAAGTTTAAATGAAAAACGGAATTGCCG
>CAZMPP010000307.1:0-3339 GCA_964568035.1 uncultured bacterium | reverse complement strand
ACCTCGACGACGTCGACGGATCCGGTCCCCGCTATTGCTAAGGTCGCGCGCGAGTTCGGAGTGTGGCTGCACGTGGACGCGGCTTATGCGGGAGTCGCCGCGATCGTCCCCGAGTTTCGTTGGCTCTTCGACGGCGTCGAGCTCGCCGATTCGCTGGTCGTCAATCCACACAAGTGGATGTTCGTTCCGATGGATTGCTCGGTGCTCTTTGTTAAAGACGAGGCGACGGTTAGGCGCGCATTCAGCATCGTTCCGGAGTTCGTGCTCACGACGCCGGAAGCCGACGCGATCAACTACATGGAATACGGGCTGCAGCTCGGGCGGCGCTTTCGTGCGCTCAAGCTTTGGTTCGTGCTTCGCCATCTCGGTGCCGAGGGCATCCGCGAACGATTGCGCGCGCACATCGCGCTGGCTCAACAGTTTGCCGGCTGGGTAGAAGCGGAGCCGGAGTGGGAAGTACTGGCTCCGCATCCGCTCTCCGTGGTTTGCTTTCGCTACGCGCCGGCGGAAACGGACGAGCCGGCTTTGGAACACCTCAACGCGGCGATCGTACAAGCGGTGAATGCCGGGGGCGAAATCTTTCTCTCTCATACTAAGATCCACGGTACCTACGCCGTTCGCGTGGCCATCGGCAACCTTCGCACCCAACGCGCCGACGTCGAGCTGGCATGGGAGATATTAAAACGAGAGGCACGCCGCGCAACGCGCTAGACTCTTTGCGAAAGTCAGCGCGGCGTGCTAAAATACACGCGTGAGCACCACCTCCTATGGTCGCCTCGGATTTGCTATTGTCCTGTACGCTGTAAGCCTCGGGGGCTGCAGCGGGAGCACCGTTCCGCGGGCGGTTACGGTGCGCACCGCGGTCGCACAATCGTGGATCGAGCCGGACGCGAAGAGTCAGGATTTACTGTACGTCTCGGATCTCGGGACGAACGCAGTCGACGCGTTGAGTTATCCTAAGGGTACGCTCGTGGGGAAACTTACCGGATTCGGATCGGTTGTGGGACTCTGTGCCGATAAGGCCGGCGAGCTTTTCGTGGTCGATGAGGCCGGGCCGGTGCAAGTTTTTGCACACGGAGGAACCGCGCCGATTCGCAAACTTGCCACCGTCGGTGCGTCTGACGGCTGCGCGGTCGATCCATTAACGGGTGACCTCGCCCTCACGCAGCTTTCATCGTATCAGTATGGGCCGTTTGCCGTCTATCGGAAAGCGAAGGGAAAACCGACGCACTATAAAGATAAGGACGTCGACGCCAGCTGGTTTTGCAGCTACGATGGAAGTGGGAACCTCTTCGGCGTGGTCTGGGATCGCGAGAGTAAAATCACTCTTGCAGAATTACCCAAGGGCGGCAAGACGATCAAGCTTTTCAAACTGAGCGAGAGTTTCGATCCCACCGGCATTCCGAGCGCCATTCAGTGGGACGGCAAATACTTTGCAGTCGGCAATCGAGGCGCCGGCTTGATCTACCGTCTCACCAAAACGGGAGGCCTGGCGCAAACCGTCAAGCTCAAGGGCGGCGACGATCTCCTCCAGTTTTGGCTCCAAGGCTCGACGCTCGTCGGGCCGAACTTCGGTTCCGCAAGCGTGGGGTTGTGGCACTATCCCAACGGCGGCGCGGCGACGAAGGTGTTAAACGAGTTTTCCGAACCGTTCGGCGCGGCGGTAAGCCTAGCGAAGTAGTCGCGCTAGTGCAGCAGGCCCGATACGACGTTGACGACCAAGGCCAAGATCGCCGTATTGTAGCAGAACGAAATGAAGCCGTGCAGCAGCACAAAGCGTCGAATTAAACGTGAGGTGACCTGCACGTCGGAGACTTGGAACGTCATCCCGACAACGAACGCGAAATACGCGAAATCCAAGTAATCCGGATCCTCATTGCCTGGGAATGCGAGCCCGCGATCGGACTGCTTGTCACGGTCGTGGTCGCGATAATACAAATGCGCGTAGCGAAAGGTAAAGATCGTATTGATGAGGATCCAGCCGAGGATGACGGCGCCGAATCCCACGACGTCGACGAACGCTTCGTGTGGGGGAATGCGGTCGTGCGGACCCCGTCCGAGGATGGCGAAGGCGGCAACGAAGCCGAACCCCACGGCCATGAGGGTTAGAACGAACGCGACGTCGCGCCCGGGGTCGTCGGACGCGGCTAATGCCCGCGGCTGCCGATTCTGCGTGGTCAACACGGTGCCCCAATACCAAGCCAGCATGGCAAGGACGGCTGCGTTGTAGCACGCGACGACGCGCACCATCGGGGCCAGCCAGGGGGGCGCGAAAGCAATCATTGCCACGGCGACGGCGCTGCCGCTCGCAATGCCGATCAGAATCGGGACCCAGGCGTGGATTTTCACCGCGTTACTTCGAGGCCGCGGGCGCGATGTTGGTTTGCATTAATCGCTGGACGTTCTGCAACGGTCCGAGATTCACGCGGATGAGCCCCCGTTGCGGCCGGTCGAGGTCGAGAATTAGGCCCAGTGCGACGGCCAGCATGGCGGCAAAGAGCGCCTTGAAAACCAGCGCCCGCTTGCCCTGACGACCGAATCCGTAACCCATCATTGCCGAGGCGATGAAGGCAATGAGCAGTATGCCGATGATTACGACGTCGGGAATGTGCGCCACGAGCACCGCTCCCTCTTCGGTGCT
This sequence comes from uncultured bacterium, assembly GCA_964568035.1. Taxonomy (GTDB): domain Bacteria; phylum Vulcanimicrobiota; class Vulcanimicrobiia; order Vulcanimicrobiales; family Vulcanimicrobiaceae; genus Cybelea. The sequence goes on along the minus strand of CAZMPP010000307.1, from coordinate 698 downwards.
GAGGTCGATCGTGTCGTTGAGCTCGCTGATAAAAAGCGGGACCATCGTCGAGTGCGGGTCGCGCCGGGCAGTACGTATCGCGGCCTGCCACATATCACGCTGAAGCTCTTGTGATTTTGCGTCGGCAACCGCGCGCTGTTCGGGATCAGCGTCCGCTCGAGCAAACTCGATTCGCTGCGCAACGTATGAACGTAAGTCGGCGCGGATGGCCTCGGCATCGCGCGCGTCCAGTAGTCTGGCGCGGATATACGTGGTCCCAATGGCGTTCGCTTCGCGAACGAGTGCGGCACGGCGCGCGTCGTACCGTCCGAGCGCGAGTGAGAAGGAGAAGCCGAGCAGCAGCGCCAGCACGGTAAAAGCGGCGCCTTGAACGACGGCGGAAGGATCCTGGCTGCTGAGGCCGGCGCCCTTGCCGCGTCCGAGCCGAAAGCCGATCTCGTTCATGGCGAAAATCAACAGCGCCGCCCCGAGCATGATTACCCATGTCGGCACGGGGTTGAGAAAGTTTACCACTTGTCTGTCGCCATCGAAAAAAACTCGGGAGGGCACCGCCCGCCCGAGTCTGATAGGACCGCGTGCAAAACGCGAGTCCGCCCTTACATGTTGTTCAGCGAGCGTTGGCCGACGACGCGACCGACGGGAGGCGTCGAGTCTGCGCCGGTGCCCCAAATTCCATTGAAGCTGTTGTTGTCGCCGTT
>CAZMPP010000306.1:0-3354 GCA_964568035.1 uncultured bacterium | reverse complement strand
TCCTTGCTCCTTGAGCCGCAGCGCCAGCTTGCCGGCCTGCGTCGTCTTTCCCGAACCTTGCAGACCGACGAGCATGATTACCGACGGCGGGGCGTCGGAGAACTGCAGGCGTCCTTGCGGCGAGGTGCTCGAAGGGCCCAGCAGTGCAACGAGCTCGTCGTGGACGACCTTGAGGATCGTCTGCGCCGGCGTCAGCGATTCCAGTACGTCCGCGCCGATGGCCCGTTCTTTAACGCGAGCAACGAAGGCCTTGGCAGCCGCAAGCGCGACGTCGGCTTCAAGCAGCGCTACGCGGACTTCACGCAGCGCCTCGTTGACTTCGCCCTCTGATACCCTGCCTCGGCCGCTGAGGCGATCGAAGATCGCGCCCAGCCGTTCACTTAGTTGATCGAACAAATTGCTCTGTTACGAGGTCGACGATCCAGCCGTCGTCTCGTCAATCCGCTTGACCGCATCGCCGACGGTTTTGATCTTCTCCGCTTCTTCGTCGGGAATGTCGATATTGAACTCGGTCTCGAAGGCCATCACCAACTCGACCTGGTCGAGCGAATCGGCACCCAGATCGTCGGTAATCGACGCCTCGGGCGTCACTTCCGACTCGTCGACGCCGAGCTGCTCGACGATGATCTTCTTTACTTTATCGAAGGTGGTGGACATTACGTCTCCTTTTTAAAAACCGGGTTCACATCAAGATGCCGCCATCGACCACGAGCGTTTGCCCGGTGACGTACCCGGCGGCGTCGGAGCAGAGAAAAGCAACCACGCCGCTGACGTCCTCCGGCTTCCCGGCTCGGCCGAGAGCGGCTTGTTTGACCAAGAACTCCTTAGCTGCGTCGGGCATCCCCGCGGACATGGCGGTTTCGATGAGGCCCGGCGCGACGGCGTTGACTCTTATATTCCTCGAACCCAACTCCTTTGCGAGCGATTTACTCAGGGCAATTAGGCCCGCTTTGGAGGCGGCGTACGCAGACTGGCCGGCGTTGCCGGTCAGGCCCACGATGCTGGTCATCAGCACGATGGCTCCGGAGCGCTGCTTCATCATCGGCTTTGCCACCGCTGCGCAGAGATGGAATGCCGACTTGAGGTTGACCTCGAGCATGCGATCGATGGTCTCCGGCTTGAGTCGCAAGAGCAGCGCGTCGATCGATTGACCGGCGTTAGCCACGGCACAGTCGAGGCGTCCGAAGCGGCTAACGACTTCATTGACCACGTCTTGAATCGCCGCCGCGTCGGTGACGTCGGCGCTGAAAATGTCGGCGCGTGCGCCGGCGCGCGCGCTGGCGCACTCCCCGGCACTCTCTTCCAGTGCCGCGGTATCGCGACCAAGCAACGCCACGTCTGCACCTTGGCGCGCGAACTCTATTGCGATCGCGCGTCCGATGCCGCGGCTGGCACCGGTAATCAGCGCCGTCTTGCCGGCTAATATCATGCTTTTGCGCCAGCCGGCGCTTCGAGCGAACGGCGCAGCTTCTCTACGTCGGCGTAGTCGCTCACGATCGAAGCAGACGGGAACTGTTCCTTGCGCGGTGACGAGGCTGCCATGCGCCGGAAGAGCGCGCTCAATACCCCGCTTGCGCCAAACTCAACGACCGCATCCAAATCATACGTCAGCATCGTCTCGGCGGTATCGTGCCAGCGCACCTCGTCGACGACGGAACGAATCAAGTTCGACTCGATCTTCGCGACGTCACCATAAGGCCGTCCGTCAACGTTGGCAATGACGTCGAAGGCGGGCAGTGTAAAACGGCTCGCTTTGACCGCGGCGGTGAGACGCTCCAGCGCGGGCGCCATCAACTCGCTATGCCACGCCCCCGAAACGTTGAGCGGTACGACGCGCTTGGCGCCCGCCGCGAGCATTGCCTGGCCCGCCGATATTACGGCATCCAAATCGCCGCTGATCACGATTTGCGTCGGCGAGTTAAAGTTAGCGAGCGCCACGCGTCCGCCATCCCGCGCGCGCACGCCGGCAATAACTTCCCGCACTTGCGCCGCGTCGAGTCCCAAGATCGCGGACATGCCCCCGCGCTCGAGTTGCGCCGCCTCCTGCATTGCCTGGCCGCGCTCGCTCACGATGCGCAGCGCCTCTTCGAACGCCACCGAGCGCGCGATAACGAGGCTGCAGAGCTCGGCAAACGAGTGGCCCGAGGTGACGACCGGAGTGAGAGCGTCTCCCACCGCGGCATAGAGCGCGAGGTTGGTCGTAAAGATGGCCGGCTGACTGTATTCGGTTTCGCGCAGTTTTTCGTCGGGACCGTTGGCCTGCAACGCCAGCAGATCATAACCGAGTACGATCGCCGCGCGATCGAAAAGCGTGCGCGCCGCGACGGAACGCGCGGCCACGTCGCAGCCCATTCCAACGCACTGCGAGCCCTGTCCGGGAAAAACAACGCCGACGCGCACGTTACGCCGCCCATCTCCACGCGACGGCTCCCCACGAAAGGCCGCCGCCGAAGGCGACGAAGACGATCAGGTCGCCGGCTTTAATCCGTCCGGCGCGAACCGTCTCCGAGAGCGCCATGGGAATCGAGGCCGCCGATGTGTTGCCGTACTCGGCGATATTGACAATGACTTTGTCTTCGGGAAGGTCGAGATAGCGCGCGGTCGCATCGATGATGCGCTTGTTGGCTTGATGCGGAACCAAGAACGTCACGTCGGCCTTGGTCAGATTGGCCTTGGCGAGGACCGCGTCGGTCGACTCGACCATCTTGGTGACGGCCAACTTGAACGTCTCGCGGCCCGACATGTGAATGAGATGCACTTTGGCATCGAGTGCCGCGTGGTCGATCGGCTTCGGCCACCCGCTGCCCTGGGCGTACAGCAACTCGGGGCGGCTGCCGTCCGCGCCGAGCTCGGCGGCGAGAAAGCAGTTCTCATCCGAGGCCTCCAAAATGACCGCGCCGGCACCGTCGCCAAAAAGAATCGCGGTCGAACGGTCTTCCTTATCGAGGATCTTGGAGAGCGTCTCCGCGCCGATGAGCATTATGCGACGATAGATGCCCGACCGTATGAGGCTTGAAGCCACGGTAAGGCCGTAGATAAATCCGCTGCAGGCGATCTCGATATCGAAGGCGGGTTTAGCAACGGCACCCAGCCGGGTGGCGACCAGACAGGCGGTTGCGGGAAAGTCGTAATCCGGGGTCACGGTCGCGACGATGAAACAATCGATTTCCGCGGCTTGCAGCCCGGCGTGCGCGAGCGCAGCTTCGGCTGCCGCAGCCGAGAGGTCGCTGGTGCCCTGCTGCTCGGTGGCCCAGTGGCGGCGCTTCATACCGGTTCGGGTGGTAATCCAGTCGTCGGTAGTATCGAGCCAGGCTTCCAGGTCGTGGTTGGTTACGACGCGAGCCGGCGCGTAGT
>CAZMPP010000305.1:0-3356 GCA_964568035.1 uncultured bacterium | reverse complement strand
GGGGGCTTCGGGGATGCGCGCGACGATCGTTTCGAAGAGCGGCTCCAACGAGTCGCCCGGGTCCTCGAGCGAACGTTTGGCGATGCCTGCCTTGGCGTTGGTGAAGATCACCGGGAAGTCGGCTTGCTCGTCGTTGGCACCCAACTCGACGAAGAGATCGAAGGTTTCGTTGACGACCTCTTGCGGCCGCGCATCCTTACGATCGATTTTGTTGACGACCACGATCGCGCGCAGATCCAGTTCGAGCGCCTTGCGCAGCACGAAACGCGTCTGCGGCATCACGCCTTCGGCGGCGTCCACCAGCAGCAGCACGCCCTGAACCATCTGCAGCACGCGTTCGACCTCTCCGCCGAAGTCGGAATGTCCGGGCGTGTCGACGATATTGAACTTTACGGCGCCATGGCGGACGGCCGTGTTCTTGGATAGGATCGTGATTCCACGCTCGCGCTCGAGCGGGTTGGAATCCATGACGCGCGTCGCAACCTGCTGGCCCTCGCGAAATACGCCGCTCTGGCGCAGCATGGCGTCGACGAGGGTTGTCTTGCCGTGATCGACGTGGGCGACGATCGCGACGTTGCGTATATCGGAGCGGGTGTTCACCGCCGCCCTATTTCGCTATCTGACGGCGTCCCTCTTTAATCTAGCCGCGTCCCTCCTCGGCATCTTCCTCGTCGAGGTGGCTGGAGTTATCGTCGAGCACGAATCGGTTCGCCGCCTCACGATTTTTGTCGGAGACGTGCTGGTCGAAGAAGGCGACCAACCCAGCGTCGGCGGCATCCTGAGCAATTAACCGGTCGAAGTCCTCTGCGGCCACCCCGGCGCGGTCCAAGAAACCCATCGAAAGCGGGCAGTAGGCAACGTACTCGCCTTCGGTTCCGGCGTGCTCTGCTCGAACTTTATCGGCTAGTCGCGCGAGCCAGGCATATCGGCCTAGCATCTCGCGACCGCTGCGCGGTGGAGTCTTGCTGAGATCGGGTGCGGTATTCGTCATAACGCAAGATGAGTTTCCCTCGTGCGCCGGAACCAAACGCGCATGCGCGCAGCCCTCTTCGCCGTCGCTTGGTTGGCTCTGGTCGGTGCAGCCGTTGCGCCGTCGCCGAGCGCGTCTCCGAATCCAAGCCCGGCCGCGTCAGCGGCGCCGGCGCCGTTGGCGACGCCAACGATCTTGATGCTGGCACCCGACGCGGCGCCGCAGATTCTCTACGTGCATTTGAGCTCGAGTACTCCGCACGCCGGCGATACGCTCAACATCGTGGTGCTTACGTCGTCGAACGTCGCCAGCGTCGAGATTCGCATCGCCAGCTTCAGCGCGAATTTACCGAAAACCGACGTCGGACACTTTGAAGGCGGCAATCCGGTGCCAAAGCTCCCGTTCTTTGTGAGCCATAACTTTACGCTCGACGTGATCGCGCGCAATACCGCCGGTGCCTCGGTTGACCAAAGCTTCCCGTTTCAGATTAGATAGCGCGCGAGATCGAAGACGTCATCTTTATGGAAACCCAAGCTTGCATAAAATTGCGTAAGATGCGGTTCGCGATGCGGCAGTTCGACCATCACGCTTGAGGCCTCGGTCTCTCTTGCGTGTTCGACGGCCCGCTCGACGAGACGCCGCCCGATTCTGCGCTGGCGATGCAACTGGGTAACGTAGAGGTCGCTTAGGAACCAGATGCGGCGGCAGTACCAGGACGACCAGAGCGGATAGAGCTGGATGAAGCCGGCCACGTCGCCGGCAGCGCGCGCGAGAAAAACGACCGATTCGCTCGCGCCAAGGCGCTCTTTTAAAAACGGCCCCGACTCCGCCGCGTCGTGCTCGCCCGCGAAGAACGTTCGATAGGCGTCGAAGAGCGGCGTTAGCGCGGCGACGTCATCGAGGGTAGCGCGAACGATGGCGACATCCGTGAATTCCATGCCTATTAGGGCTCGATCGAGTAGACTGTTCCTGCCAAATTGCCGACGCCCCACCCGTTGTGGTCTTGGCGCGTGAACCGCCTTAAACCGGACGCCTTATCGTGGAGTGCGGATAGCGGGCCCTACTCGTAAAAATTGAGCCATTCGACCTATGAGCCTGGCGATAGGGCCCGCGGCGCTGCATGCTAAACTTGACGAGGTAGGAGTGCTATCTTGCATTTACGTGCTTTAATTTTTTTATTGGCGGGCGCGGCGTTTTTAGCCGCGTGTAGTTCTAATGGCGGCCCGTACACGCCGTCGTCGGCCGGCCTCTCGGGCGCCGGTCTCCGCTCGTCGCTGCACCGTTCCCAAGCGAACGGCTATGCAACGCTCTACAGTTTTCGAAGCGGGAGCGACGGCGCGGGCCCGGTCGGCGATCTCGTCGCAATGAATGGGGCGCTCTTCGGCACGACGCAGTACGGTGGGGGAGCATGCGCCGATTACCTCGGCGGATGCGGAACCGTGTTCGAGTTGCGCTCGGCCAGCGAGGAGAGCGTCGTCTACGCTTTTCACGGCCAGACGAACGGCGATGGCGCGCAGCCATTAGCCGGGCTGGTGCGTTTCGATGGTGCGCTCTACGGCACGACCTCTTCGGGCGGGCGGCCGAGCCAGTCGGGATGTGACTGCGGTACCGTATTCCGCGTGCATACAAACGGAAGCGAAGAGGTGGTTCATAGCTTCAGTGCCGGCGTCGGCGACGGGATGATCCCCGCCGCTCCATTGATTGAAGCAAGGGGCAAACTATACGGAACGACCGTGCTGGGCGGAACGGGTTCGTCCGCTACGGGGAGCGTTTTTGAAGTAAACGCTTCGGGCCACGAACGCGTCGTCTACTCGTTCTTGGGCGGAACGATGGAAAGCAAGTCGATCGACGGGGGCTTTCCCGATGCCGGCCTTACCAAGGTGAGCGACACGGTGTACGGCACAACCTCTGCCGGCGGCGGCACGGGCTGCACCCTCGGCTTCGACGAGAACGGATGTGGCACGATTTTTGCCCTCGCTGCGCCGCACGCGGAGAGCCTGCTCTATCGTTTTCGAGGTAAGGGCGAAAGAGGCGGCAAGCGGGGAGCATATCCGCAATCGACCCTGATCTTCTTCGATGGTAAGTTATACGGCACGACGTCCGGCGGCGGTGTGAGGGGTTCGATCTGCAACGGTACCGGTTGCGGCACGATCTTCAGAATCGACCCGTCCGGCAGTGGTTATCGCGTTCTCCACAAATTTACCGGAGGGGCCGACGGCTCGAACCCCTTTGCCGGACTCATCGAAGTTAACGGAATGCTCTACGGGACGACCACCACGGGTGGCGACGACAACGACGGCACAATTTTTAAGATCGGTTTGTCCGGACGCCAGTACGAGGTGCTGCACAGCTTTCAAGGACAAGGCGCCGGCGACGGATCGACACC
>CAZMPP010000304.1:0-3356 GCA_964568035.1 uncultured bacterium | reverse complement strand
GCTGCGCACCCAGCAATGGCTGCCGTTCAATCCGCAGCACATCTCTAACATGACGCCCGATCTTGCCTGGAATACCGCGGTAAGCTTCACGACGAACACCAACTGGCAGTTCTACTCCGGCGAGTCGGCGATGAGCTACCTTTCGCAGATGGCCGGCTTAGCGTGGCATAACTTCGTTTCGGCGGCCGCCGGCATAGCCATAGCCGTAGCGGTCGTGCGCGGATTGTCACGGACGAATGCCAAGACCCTCGGAAACTTCTGGGTCGACCTAACTCGCTGCGCGCTGTACGTGCTGCTTCCAATGTCGATCGTCATCGGTCTCTTCCTCGTTTGGCAGGGCATACCACAGAACTTCCACGCTTATGAGACGGTGAAGTCGGTCGAGGGCTTTACGCAGTCGATTACGGGCGGTCCGATGGGATCGCAGGAAGTTATCAAAGAGCTGGGCACCAACGGCGGAGGCTTCGTCAATGCGAACTCCGCCGGTCCGAACGAGAACCCGACGCCCCTTACCAACTTCGTCGAGATGCTGCTGATCTTTGCTCTCGGTGCGGGCCTCACGTACATGTACGGCAAGATGGTAAAGAACACGCGCCAAGGCTGGGCGATCTTTACGACCATGGCGATCCTGTTCTTCGCGGGCTTTGCCGTGGCGTATTGGGCGGAAGCCGCGGGAAACCCGATCGTACACCAGATGGGGGTCGCCGGAGCGAACATGGAGGGGAAGGAGTGCCGTTTCGGCGCCGCCGCCTCGTCGCTCTTTGCGACGGTCACGACGGATACGTCGTGCGGCGCCGTGAACGCGATGCACGATTCGTTCATGCCGCTTGGGGGTCTCGTGCCACTCGTAAACATGCAGCTTGGCGAGATCGTCTTCGGCGGCGTCGGCAGCGGTCTCTATGGGATGATCGTTTTCGTCGTTTTGACCGTCTTTATCGCGGGCCTAATGGTAGGCCGTACGCCCGAGTACCTGGGGAAGAAGATCGAACGGCGTGAAGTTCAGTTTGCCATCCTCGCGGCACTCGTAACGCCCGTTCTGAGCCTCGTGCCAACGGCAGTTGCTGCGGTCATTCCCGGGGGCCTGGCGACGCTCAACAATGCCGGGCCGCACGGCTTCTCAGAGATACTTTATGCGTTTACGTCGACCAATGCCAACAACGGTTCCGCATTCGCCGGCTTGGGTCCGAACCTGTTCTATAACTTGGCCACGGGCATAAATATGTTATTCGGACGTTTCGCAATCATCGTGCCCGTTCTCGCACTGGCCGGCTCAATGGCCGGCAAGAAGTCGGTACCCGAGGGCCCCGGAACGTTTACCACGCACTCGGTGATTTTCGTCGCGCTGCTCATCGGCGTCATCGTTATCGTCGGCGCACTCACATTTTTGCCGGCCGTTTCGCTCGGGCCGATCGTCGAACATCTGCTTCTTCTACAAGGGAAGACCTACTAATGATCAGCCAGAGGCGCTTGGATCGCCGTCCGAAGGCGCGCTCGCTCTTCGATCGCGCTATTCTCTCGCGCGCGCTGACCGACTCGTTCAAGAAACTCGACCCGCGGTGGCAGGCGCGCAACCCGGTGATGTTCGTCGTCGAAGTCGGTGCGGCCGCGACCACCATCTTCTTCGTACGCGACCTCGTCGAGCACAACGGCATGGCCAGCTTCGATTTTGCCATCGCCGCTTGGCTCTGGTTCACGGTGCTTTTTGCCAACTTCGCCGAGGCAGTGGCAGAAGGTCGTGGTAAGGCACAGGCCGAGACGCTGCGCCGCACCAAGTCCGATACGTACGCGCGGCAGTTGAACGACGACGGAACTGAGGAGCGGGTCGCCAGCACGACGTTGCGCAAAGGCGATCGCTTTGTCGTCGAGGCGAATGAGATCGTTCCCGCAGACGGTGACGTGATCGAAGGGGCCGCGACCGTAGACGAATCGGCGATCACCGGCGAGTCGGCGCCGGTTATTCGGGAATCGGGCGGCGACCGCAGTTCCGTCACCGGCGGAACGCGGGTGCTCTCCGACCGAATCGTAGTAAGCGTTACGGCAAACCCGGGCGAGAGTTTTCTCGACCGCATGATTCATTTGGTCGAAGGCGCGCAGCGCCAGAAGACGCCCAACGAAATCGCCCTCTCGATCCTGCTCGCCGGGCTGACGATTATCTTCTTGATCGCCGTGGCGACACTGGCGCCGTACTCGATCTACGCGGGCGCGCATCAAAGCGTCACCGTGCTAATTGCCTTACTGGTCTGCCTCATCCCGACGACGATCGGCGGCTTGTTGTCGGCCATCGGCATCGCCGGGATGGACCGCGTAATGCAGCGCAACGTTCTGGCGATGAGCGGACGCGCCGTGGAAGCTGCCGGCGACGTGGACACGCTGCTGCTGGATAAGACTGGCACGATTACGCTGGGGAACCGTCAGGCCGTGGAGATCATTACGGCCGCGGGTATCGAGAAGACGGACGCGGCACGCATCGCTTATCTCTCGTCGCTCGCCGACGAAACGCCCGAAGGGCGCTCCATCGTGACGCTGGCTCAGCAGGCCGGAGCGCGCAACGACGAAGCGCCGCAGGGTTCGGTCTTCGTTCCATTCAGCGCTTACACGCGCATGAGCGGGCTCGACCTCGCCGACGGCACCAAGATTCGTAAGGGAGCGCCCGACTCGGTGCTGGCCTGGATTCGCGACGCCGGCGGTAATCCGTCGACCGAGCTCTCCGCATCGGTCGAACGCATCGCCCGCAGCGGCGGTACGCCGTTGCTGTTGGCGCACAACACCCTGGTCGTCGGCGTAATCTACCTCAAGGACATTCTAAAGCCGAACATGACCGAGCGCTTCGAGCGGTTGCGCGCGATGGGAATTCGGACGGTCATGATCACCGGCGACAACGCGCTGACGGCGGCGACGATCGCCAAAGAGGCCGGCGTCGACGATTTTCTTGCCGAGGCTACTCCGGAAACGAAGATGGAGCTGATCAAGCGCGAGCAGGGCTCCGGCCGGCTCGTAGCCATGACCGGCGACGGAACGAACGACGCTCCGGCGCTGGCACAATCGGACGTCGGCGTTGCGATGAACTCGGGCACGCAGGCGGCTAAAGAGGCGGCCAACATGGTCGATCTCGACTCAGACCCGACCAAGCTGATCGAGATCGTCGAGATCGGCAAGCAGCTGCTTATGACGCGGGGAGCGTTAACGACCTTTTCGATCGCAAACGACGTAGCGAAGTACTTTGCGATCCTGCCGGCGATGTTTGCGATCGCCTATCCTGCCATGTCGGTCCTCAACGTCATGCGCCTCTCCACCTCGCAGAGCGCAATTCTCTCGGCAGTTATATTCAACGCCCTCATCATAATCGCGTTGATCCC
>CAZMPP010000303.1:0-3358 GCA_964568035.1 uncultured bacterium | reverse complement strand
TTACGAGCTACGTTTATTTTTGGGAGTCGATCGAGGTGGCGGAGCGCCGGCCGGTGCGCTCCGAGGCCGGCGCCTTTCGCGCCGACGCGGTAGTAGGAATGCTGGTGGCCGGCTCGAGCTTTCTCTTTATCTTGGTCGCGACCGCCGCCATGTCGGGAAAGACGGGCGTCGCTATTCGGACCGCCGCCGATGCCGCCGCGGCCCTGAGGCCGCTTGCAGGCTCGTGGGACACTCGCCTCTTTGGGGTTGGGCTGTTGGCGTCGTCCGCAATCGCGATTCCAATCATCGCGGCAACGAACGGCTACGTCGTCGCGCAAACGTTGGGACAGCCCGCGAGTCTGACGCTCGAACCGCGCGCCGCGCGGGGTTTCTACGGTATTATCTACGGCACGCTCGCGGTTGCGGCGGGGTTGGCGCTTTTACCGCTCGGGACGATCTGGCTGCTCTACTGGTCGTCAGTGGCAGCGGGAATCGCCGCGCCGATTACGCTCGCGCTGAGCCTGCTCGTGGCCCGGCATTCGCGTACGATGCGCGGTACGCCGATCGGCCTGCCGCTAGCGGCGGCCGGTTGGGGCGTAACGGGTCTTGTGACCTTTGCGGCGCTGTGCTTCGTTTTTCTAAAATGAGTAGCCGATGACCGGACCGTACAGGGTGAGTTTCTGCGTGTGCGACACCGGCGGGAACTCGTTGTAGTTCAGCGTGCGCCATAAGGCTAGAATCGATTGCCCGTGGTTGAATACGTAGCCGGCTCCGCCGTACGCCTGCCACGACTGATTGTTCGACCCCTGTCCAACGTCGAAGTAGTAGGGAACGACCCAATGGTCGTTGCCGAAGAAAGCCTTGCCCTTTACGCCCCAGATCGCGTCGCTGGCATTGTCCGACGTATCGACGGTTCCAGAGGGTCCGACGAATCGCCGATTGCCGACGATGCTGTTATAGTCGGCCGTCACGCTGATCGGAAACTCACGTATTCCAGCAAACATGATCAGATCTGCTTGGTGCCCCTGTGCCAGCGTGTAGCCCGCGGCGACCTGCCAGATCGACGTCGCAATGCGAGCCGAACTGTTGATGGTGATGGGAATCTGAACTTTACCGTGCGGCCCGATAACCGAACCTTGAATGGTGGCAGTCGTCGACGCGTTGAGATAGAGGGCGTCACCGGCTAAGTTGAAGCGCCCCTGTTGATAGTTGACGTCCAGCATGCCCGCGGTATTGATCTTCGGAACGTATTGGCTCGGACCGACCTGAATGTTGGTCGAGAACGTGCCGCCCCCGCCGCCACCGCCGGGGCCGCGACGGTGCACCCCCGGTACAGTGTATTGAAACACGCCATTGATCGTCGGTCCCCAAATATAGGGCGTAAGCGAAAGATGAGGCTTCCCGTCATAGATTTGATCCATGCGCGTCGGCGCTGGGGTTGCTACCGGCTGCATCGGCGCCGGAGTCTCTTGCGCGCGTGCGATGGTTGCCGTGCACGTTACGGCAAGAACGGCAAATGCAAGAGCGGATGCGGTGCGTATCATGGGCCGTACCTTATTTTCAAATCGTTACGAACCCTTCATGCTTGCAACTTTTGTCGCATCCCCAGTTGTTCTTCCAACTCTCGGATTCGCTCGCGCGAATTATTCGCATCAATGTGGTCGTATGCGGCCGCGGCGCTGCCGGCAATTCCTTCGAGCAGCGCTCGCTCGTCTGCCGTGAACGGCGTACCGTCGCTGCGTCCCCCGTAGAAAACGAATCCGAAGAGTGCACCGCGCATCATTAGCGGCACCACGAGCGAGGGCGCTTTGCTGCCCGACGGCAGCAACGTTGCCGGGCGCGGCCGATCGCCTAACACGATTGACGCTTGTTCCGCTCGCAGCTCGATGATGAGCGGATCTTCAGGATCGATGTGCTCGGCTTCGCTACGCGTCCAGCCTCGATCGGCGGTCCGGACGAAGCTTCCGTCATCTCCGCGCGCGAGAAATAGTGCGTCTTCGGTGAGGCCGAGCACGCGCGCCGGTTCGTAAACGAGAAACTCGACCAGCGTTTGTTCCGACGACGTATTGGCCAGCGCGCGAGAGGCGTGGCGCAGCGCCTCCTCTGCGCGGCGCTGTTCGCGAAAAAATACGGTGCCGAGCAAGGCTTCAATGCGTCCGTGCAGCATGTTGAGCGAGAAGCCGATAAAGAGCGCGGCAAAGAGGCTAACGTAAATCGTCGGCCGGGTACTCTCGAAAACCTCCTGCGCCCACCACTCGATAATGCCGAAGACGAGAAGAATCAATGCGGTCACGCCACCGTAGATGGCGGCCCGGCCGATAGCGAAACGAAAATCAACGACTCGTTGCGAGAGGAAGCCGTAGACGACGAAGATCGAGCCGGCCAGGCCGAACCACGGCAGCAGCGCGTCGGTCCACTGCAGCAAGGTTAGCAGCGGCACCGAGGTGTTGCCGATGAGCGTACTCAGTACGTTGCCCAGCGCCCAGGTGAGATCGAGCAGCGGCGAGAGAGCGATACCGCCGATCAGCCAGTAGACGCGCCCGCGAGCGATGGTCGTTGCACCGGATGCAATGTAAGCGAGCCCGGTCAGCACCACGACCAGGAGCAGCGAGTCGAGGATGCTTTCGACGAGCAGCACCGGGCCGGAAAAACCGAATTGCTGGTAGACGATCCAGACGATCGGATCGAGCCATGCGAACAAGACGAGCACCGATAAGCCGATGGCGCTACCTAGGAGCCACGGCCACGCGCGTCCGGGGCCGCCGTAGAGGCGTTGAGCGAAGATCAAGATCATCAACTGCGCGGCCGGGTAGACGAACTGTATGGCGATATAGCTGGCAAAACTCATCGGCCACGCGGCGAGGTCGAGCGGCGTCTCGTTGACCTTGATCAGCATTAAGATCGTGTAGAGGTAAAACGCCAGCGTGATCGGCCGGGGGCGCATGAGGAAGAGCCCGCTGGCCAATGCCAGCGAGAGGAAGAAGCAGAGCGGAATCCCGACGTATCGCGTGAGCGCGGCGCGCGCCGAGAAATCGGGCGGACTTGCGGTGATGACGGTATTGAAGGTCTGCCCATCGCGCGTGACTTGCAATGGGATCGTCGTTTTCGCATGTGCTCCGGCGGCCAGTGCGAAACGCTGCTGCGGCGTGAGCGCGCCAAGATTGATGCGATCGCCGGTTTTGAGCGGGACGTTCGTTGCGGAGCCGGCTTCGACTTGAACGACGTTGTCGTTGTGTTGAAAGAGGATGGGGAAGAAGCCCAGCTTCGTCGAGTTTCCTTCGACGACGACGAAGACGATGATCATGATCACGGTGCCGATCGCTTTCATCCAGGCATTTGGATTTTTGACCAACGTGCTACGCCAGAGGGTTTCTATGTC
>CAZMPP010000302.1:0-3381 GCA_964568035.1 uncultured bacterium | reverse complement strand
GCCGAAGCGTCGCGACTGTTGAGTGCGTCGACGGCTACGCTAATCGCGTCGCCGACCAACGCGCCAAGGCGAACGACGTCGAGTCTGGTCGCCTCCAATGCTTCATGATACGCTGTCCGAACCGCCACCAATTCCTCCTAGACGAAAACCGCTCATAGTATAGAACACGGGGCGTTTCCGTGCAACGCGACGCAGGAACCTGCGCCTTTACCAAACCATAAGGTTTTCACAATGCAATTTGAAGATATCCTCGTCGAGATCGACGAGCCGATCGGCGTTATTATGCTTAACCGGCCGGCCGTCCTCAACGCATTGCGAAGCGGGCTGCTAGACGAGCTTGGCGCGGCACTCGCCGAGATGGAACAGGATCAGCGCGTTCGTGCCGTCGTCCTTACAGGCGCGGGCGAAAAGGCCTTCGCCGCGGGCGCCGACATCGGCGAGCTCAACGCGCTCGCGACGGCCGGTTCGGGAACCGAGCAAGCGCGTCGCGGCCAGGCGCTCACACGCCAAATCGAGCGCATGCGTAAGCCAGTCGTGATGGCGATCAACGGCTTCGCGCTCGGGGGCGGCTGCGAGCTGGCGATGGCCGGCGACATACTCATCGCGAGCGAGAACGCCAAGTTCGGTCAACCGGAAGTCAACCTCGGCCTCATTCCCGGGTACGGCGGATCGCAGCGCACGACGCGCCTCGTCGGCAAAGGCATGGCGGCCTATCTCTGTCTCACCGGCGAAATCATCGACGCAAAGGAAGCGCTGCGCATCGGGCTGGTGCAGCGCGTCGTCCCGGCCACGGACTTGATGAACGAAGCTAAACGCGTCGCTTCGGTCATCGCATCGAAAGCGCCGCTGGCCGTCGCCGCGTGCAAACGCGCCATCAACAACGGCGCGCATCTTTCCATAGACGACGCTCTCGAACTCGAAGCACTCGAATTCGGATCGCTCGTCAACACCGAAGATATCAAAGAAGGCACCAGCGCCTTCCTAGAAAAGCGCAAACCCACCTGGAAAGGCCGTTAACTAAGCCTACAGGCTCTTCTCCGCGTTGCTCATTGCCAGCGCGATCGCGGGATTCAGCCCCTCCCACTTCGCACGAACGTTACCCGCCCGATCGATTACGATCACCGTAGGAAAGCCCGCGACGCCGAACAGCGCCCGCGACGATGCCTGCGGATCGAGCGCGACGTTTTGAAGGCCGTACCGCTGAGCGAACGCTGCCGCAGCGCCCGGCGACTCCGCAACATCCACCGGAACGACGACTGCCTCGGGATGGCTCCGCGCCCAGCTCCTCACCAGCGGCAGCTCGATCCTGCACGGCACGCACCAGCTCGCATAAAAGTCGAGAAACACGAGATGGCCGCGCTGATCGGCAATGCGGAACTTCGCCCCGTCGATGCGTTCGAAGACCCCGTGCGGGGCGGGATGGGCGCCGGGCGCCATAAAGGCGCGCGGCGCGATGAATATCTTCCAAACCGCGAACGCAATCGCGGCGGCCGCGAGAACGTCCCAGATCCGCGAGATCGTGAAGAACGATTTTCGAGACGCGCTACTCTGCACTGAAGACGGCGGCGATGCCTTGACCTCCGCCGATGCAGGCCGACGCGACGCCGTAGCCGCTGCCACGTTCGCGCAGCTCGTGGAGCGTCGTTATGGCTAAGCGCGCCCCCGACGCGCCGAGCGGATGCCCCAGCGCGATCGCCCCGCCGTGCGGATTGAGTGCGACGCCGTCGCCCGGCTTCCCCGACGCGCCCATTTCGCGGAGACAAGCAATAACTTGCGGCGCAAAGGCTTCGTTGATTTCCACGACCGCCATATCGCCGAGCTTCATATCTGCGCGCTGCAGCGCTTTCGGAATCGAAAACGCCGGACCGATGCCCATGATCGAGGGATCCACGCCGACGACGCTCGACGCAATGAGGCGCCCGATCCACTGACGGCCGTCTTCGCGCGCCTGCCTAACTGTGGTAAGCACGACGGCGGCCGCGCCGTCGGTGATACCGCTCGCGTTACCCGGCGTAACTACGCCGTCTTTGGTAAAACGCGCCGCCAGCTTCCCGAGCTTCTCCATCGTCAGTCCTTGGCGCGGCCCCTCATCGCGATCCACCGTTATCGTAGTTCCCTTTGGGCCGGGAATCTGGACGGGGGTGATCTCTTCGGCAAAATAACCGTTGCCTTGCGATGCAAGCGCGCGCTCTTGGCTAGCTAATGCGAATTCGTCACATTCCTCGCGAGTGACGCCGTACTTCTTCGCCAGATTCTCCGCCGTGATCGCCATCGGCGTATCGCCGTACGAGTCGATCAGCGCGGTCCATAAGGAATCTTCGAACGCCACGTTCTGCCCCAAATGGAATCCCTTGCGCGCGCCGCGCACGACGTGCGGCGCCTGGCTCATGTTCTCCGACCCGCCCGCCAAGGCGTACGATGCCGTGCCGAGCGCGAGCGACTGGGCGGCCGAGAGAATCGCCTGTAGGCCCGAGCCGCAGAGCCGGTTGACCGTCAGTGCGGGGACGCCGATCGGCAACCCGGCTCGCAGGCCGACGTGACGGGCCAGGTAGATGGCGTCGGCGCTGGTCTGCATGACGTTGCCGAAAACGACCTCGTCGATCGCATCTTTCGGCACGCCGCTGCGCTCGATCGCCGCCGATGCCGCCGCGACGGCCAGATCGGTTGCGGTGAGCCCGGAAAGCGCCCCGCCGAGATTTCCAAATGGGGTGCGTGCTCCGGCGAGCACCACGATATCGGTGTCTTTAACTGGAATGCTCATGTCGGTGCGCAGTATTCCGCGGGCGCGGCGACGCGTCCCGGCAGGCGCCGCCCCCGGGGGTCACTAAGCACAACCGTTCATATGCCGATTAATCGCCCCGCCGCGTCCACGCTCGACGCCCGGTCGCTGACGCCTGCGACCAAGACCGAACAGATTCTCGAGAGCTTCGACCGCCTCCAGATCGGCTCGGCGGTGGAAATCAACGAGGAGACCGACCCTCGCGCGCTGCGCAACGAAATGGCTCAACTAAGGCCGGGCCGCTTTTCATGGGATGCGCGCAACCTCGGCGGCAACCGCTGGACGGTCCGCCTAGAGCGTATCGATGAGAACGCCGACGGTCAAACCTTCCTCTCGCACGTCTCCGCGTTCACGTCGGCCAAAGCGGCAACCATGAAAGAACTGGCCGCGCAGATGAGCGAGCGCACCTACCGCTCCAGCGATACCATCTTCGACGAGGGTGAAGTCTGGCCGTATCTCGGCATCGTCAAGAGCGGCAAGGTCATCTACACCCTGCTCTCGCCCGACGGCAAGACGCATACCATCGGCGAGCGGTTGACACACGACACACTCAACGAGAGCGGCACGTTCGACGGCGGCGGTGCGACGACGCGCGCCGAGGC
>CAZMPP010000301.1:0-3388 GCA_964568035.1 uncultured bacterium | reverse complement strand
ATATAACGGAGGGTGACGTCGCGGTATTCGATGCGCCCCTGTACGAGCGGAAGGGCAACGGCGCCGGGCGGATCGGCGACTTCGATCGGAAGGTCGAGGATTTCGAAGACGCGGCCGGCACCGACCAGCGCTTTGCTGATGTCTCCGAAAAAGGCCGCCACCCGGTTCATCGGGTTCATTAGATTGACCAGCAGCCCCCAATACATGAAGACTTTGCCCGTGTCTAATCTCCCGACCAGAACCTCGCGAACCGAGAGCCACATGATAGCAACGACGGCGGCAACCATGATCGACGAAATAACCAGCGGCTGCGTTTGAATGAACTGCGTCAGCTTCATGTACGCGCCGAAGAAGTCGTCGTTGCGGCGCTGGAAGCGACCGACTTCGAACTCCTCGCGGCCGAACGATTTCACGACCCGCTGGCTCTGCAGGATCTCCGACAGGTTGGCGGTGAGATCGGCGATGCGTTGCTGGGCGCGATGCGTGCCGGTGCTGATGAGCCGCTGGAACTTGGAGACGGCAAACGAAACGATCGGCGCGACGAGCACCAGCGAGATGGTCAGCAGCCAGTCGAGGTAGATCATCGTGGCGAACGACGAGACGAACGTCGCCAGCGCCACCACCAGTTGCGGCACCGAGACGCTCACCGCGTCGATCATAATCTGCAGGTCGGTCGAGAAGCGCGCGATCAGCTCGCCGGGGCGCCATTTGTCGAACTCGCCCAGCGGCAGGTTCAACAGGCGCTCGAAGAGTCGCACGCGCAAGCGCGCCACCAGGTGCTGCCCGCTCCACGCCGTCATGTAGGTCTGTCCGTAGATGGCGGCATTGGCCAGCACCAGGGCCAGCGAGGTCAGAATGAGCGACAGGTAGAGGGCGCGCAGGTCGGGCGCCCGTCCGCCCTGCGGAACGAGCACTTGATTGATGATGATGCGAAAGGCCAGCGGCGGCACGATCGAGAGCACGCCGGCCAGGACGCCCATACCCATGGCAACCGCGAGGCGCGGATAGTACGGACGCGCTTCGCGTGCAAGGCGCTGGAGAATCGAGCGTCGGCTCATCCGCGACTTGCACTTGCGGCCGCCCGGCAATGAAACCTCCCCGGGTGCGTTCGGGTACGTGTTGGTGCACACGGAAAAGGATGGCGTAAACTCAATGGATTGCTATTTTCACTCGAATGTCCCGTCGGTCACCCCGTGCGTCGAATGCGGCAAGCCGATCTGCGCAACGTGCCGCGACGAACGCGGCGGCTGCCCAAGCTGCCGCCTTGCGGCAAAAGTAGAGGCGGCGACGGCCACACGCCAGCAGATTCCCGGCGCGGTGCCCCCGCGGCCGGCGCCGGCAAGCGTGCGCGGCAAGGCGACCGTGGCGACGATGCCCGACCCGGTCGAGTCCCGAGCGCTCGTTGCGCTCGGCTACCCGCTCTGGCCGCTGGCGCTGATTTCGCTGCTCGATCGCAAGCAGTCGCGGACCCTGCGCCGCCAAGCGTTACAGGCGTTGGGCTTTAACGTCGGCTTCTTCGGATTTTGGGGGCTTCTCTCGCTCCTCGCGCAGATTCCGTTCCTCGGATTTTCCGCGCTCGTGCTCGTCCCGTTCCTCGCACCGCTCTTTCTTGTCGCCAGCGTTTACTACGGCATCAAGACGTGGAACGGCGACGACGTGCGCATTCCGATCATCAGCAGCTGGCTCGACGACCGCTTTCCTCAGGGCGAAACGAACTCGCGATAGCGCCGTAGAAAGGCACGCGCCGCCGAGGCGTGATCCACGACCGGCTTGGGATAACTATCGGCCGCGAAGAGCCCCAGACGCAGTTGCGACTGCTCGGCCTCGCGGCCGTACCACGTCTCGAGCGGAAGGTCGCGAAGTTCGCCGACCCAGCGGCGAACGTAGGCGCCGTCGGGATCGCAGCGGCGTCGTTGCCGCTCCGGATTATAGATGCGAGGATACTGCGCCATGTCGGCGCCGATGCCGGCGATCCACTGCCAGTTCCCGGTCCCCAGCGCAACGTCGTCCTCGATTAACCGGCTGTCCCACTCGTCGCGTCCGATGCGCCAATCCACCCCCAAATCGAAGCACAGCAACGACGCTGCGACGGCGCGCACGTGCGGATGCATCCATCCCGTGGCGTGCAGTTGGCGAATCCCCGCATCCACGAAGGGAAAGCCGGTCTTTCCCGCGCGCCATGCATCCAATGCCGGATGTGAACGCTCCCACGTAAAGCCGTGCATCTTCTCCTGCAACGGCTCGTCGTGGGTCCACGGATAAAACCAGGAGAGCTGCAAGAAGAAATCGCGGTGCGCCAGCGCACGCAAGAATAGTCGCAGTGAGTGGCGCTCCTCGCCCAGCACGAACGGATCGGTCAGCCGCTCACGAACGCGGCCGGCAACGGTTCGCGCGGCAATCGTTCCGAAGCTGAGGTGCGCCGCAAGATGCGACGTCCGATCGCCGGCCGGAGCGGTCGCGGCGAGCGCATACGTCAGCGCCCCCTCGCGTAAAAACGTTTCGAGAAGATCTCGCGCAGCAGGCGCGCCGGCGGGAACGGCGCTTGCGCTCGCGCCGAACTCCGCGGGCTGCGGTAAGTCCTCGACCGCACCGTCGGAAGAGGTAAAGCGTAATAACAGCGGCTGCTCGTGCGATGCGATCGGCAGTTTCCACCAGGCGTCGAAATACGGCGCAAACGCCCGGTACGCCGGACCGGCGCCGCTGCGCGCTTCGGCCGTCTCTTCCGGACCGATCGCCGGCGCGTCGTGAACGATGACCGCGGCTAAGCCGCCTTCCTCGAGTTCCGACTGCAGCTGGCGATCGCGCTGAATTCCGGCGCGATCGTACGACGCGCCCCAGGCAACGCCGGCAGAGTGGTTTGCGCGGGCCAGGGCTCGTATTGCATCGGCGGCTTCGGCACGCGCGACGACGAGGCGCGTTCCGCGTTCGCGCAGCTCCGCGTCTAGCGCCGCGACCGCCGCACAAAAAAAGGCCGCTCGCCGCGGCGAGACTTCCAAACGGGCACGTAAGGCCGCATCGATCGCCAGCATCGGCAGCACCGTCCCGCGCGAAGCCGCGGCGGCTAAGCCCGCGTGATCGTCGAGGCGCAGGTCTTTCGCGAAACAATAAATGAAGGGCCCGTCCGCCATGACAGGCCCGATTCCGGTTGGCTCGCGGGCTTCCCCCGCGCGTCGTTATCGGTTCGGCGTTCGCGTTTGCATTGCCGCGCGGCAAACGGCGCCGTCGAGGCTGCGGAATCCCGACGTTCGCACGATGCGGCACGATGTGGGCTTCCCGCTTAGGTCGGTGCGCAGTGCGAAGAGTGCCGGCTGGCGAGCCCCGGAGCTTTCGAACGTCAGCGATTCCGCCTGCGTTTCGCGGCGCGGTGCGGTCTGCGTCGTGAGCGCGG
>CAZMPP010000300.1:0-3409 GCA_964568035.1 uncultured bacterium | reverse complement strand
ATGTCGGGCGCGGGCGGGCGATCGTCGGTCCACGGCGCGATGCGTTCGCGGGCAACCTCGAACGCTGCCGCCGTCCCGCGCCCCGATTTGAGGGGGCGCCGGAAATCGGTGGCCGTCAATGCGCCGAGCAGCTCGCAGGCGAGTGCGCCCTCGACATTGTCCAGTACGCGCGGGAGGTTGTTAGCCGAGGTCATGCCCATGCTGACGTGATCTTCCTGACCGGCCGAGGTTGGAATTGAATCCACGCTCGACGGCCACGCTAAGCCCTTGTTGTCGTTGACCAGCGCTGCCGCCGTATATTGCACGATCATCAGCCCCGACTGCAGGCCGGAGCGCTCGGTCAAAAAGAGCGGGAGCCCGCGGTCCTGCGCATTGAGCAAGAGGTAGAGCCGGCGCTCGCCGATCGAGGCCAGCTCGGAGGCGGCAATCTTGAGAAAGTCTATGACCAGCGCGACCGGTTCGCCGTGGAAGTTCCCGCCGGAGATAAACTCGCCGTCCTCGGGAAAGACCAGCGGATTGTCGGTAACCGAGTTTGCTTCGATCTCGATGACGCGCCGCACGTGGGCGATAGAGTCGCGTACCGCCCCGTGCACCACCGGAATGCAGCGGAACGAGTAGGGGTCTTGAACGCGGCCGCACTCGACGTGCGATTGCACGATCTCCGAGCCGGCGAGCAGCGCGCGAAGGTTGCCGGCAACGCGCTCCTGGCCCGGGTGCGGGCGCAGATCGTTGAGACGCCGGTCGAAGACGCGCTCGGTGCCGAGATAGGCTTCGAGCGACATTGCCGCGATGACGTCGGCGGCGTCGGCGAGCCGCTCGGCCCGGATAACGCCCAGCGCCGCGATCCCGGTCATCACTTGCGTACCGTTGACCAGCGCGAGGCCTTCCTTGGGGCCGAGTTGGATCGGCATGAGGCCGGCCTGCTGCAACGCGACGCCACCCGGCAGACGCGCGTCGCGATACAACGCTTCGCCCTCCCCGAGCAGCACGAGCGTCATGTGTGCCAGCGGAGCGAGATCGCCGCTAGCACCGACGGAGCCTTGGCACGGCACCACGGGGGTGACGCCGCGCTCGAGCATGGCGACGATCAGTTCTAGGGTGGCCGGTTGCACGCCGGAGTGTCCGGCCGAGAGCGAGTTGGCGCGCAGCACGCTCGCCGCGCGAACGAATGGAATCGGCAGCGGCTCGCCGGTTCCGGCAGCGTGGCTTCGCACGAGGTTAACCTGCAGCGCGACCGCGTCGGCCGGATCCACCGTGATGTTGGCGAGGCGGCCGAATCCCGTCGTGACGCCGTAGATTGCTTTACCGCCGGCAAACTCACGTTCGACAAAATCGCGCGCGGCCGCGACGCGCTTCTGCGCCGCCGGCGTAATGCCGACAGATTCGCCGGCGGCGACCGCTTCGATCGCCTCCAGGGTTAGGCTGCGGCCGTCGAGCTGGACCGTCATTAGAACTTCGACCAGTCCGTGTGCGCCGGCGTGGCGAACGGCGGACCGCGCTGAATCACAATCGTCTCGCGGTCGTGCAGCTCGATGCTGCGGGGGTTTTTGCCGTGCCAAGCCTTGCCGTCTACCCAAATCGACAACTGCTGTCCGTGGGCCGCGATGAGGCTTGCGGCTTGCGTCCAGCTCAGCTGGGGCCCCCAAATATCGAAGAACTCGCCCAGGGTGAACTGGCGCTTGACCGGCGACTCGATATGGACGATGCCGCTGCCGTCGTGCGTGTGAACCCAGTAGAGACAGTAACTGCCCTGCGGCACCCCAATATTCGCCGGGACGGCAACGGTGTGGCCGCGGTCGTAGAGCTGCAGCGAGACGTGCACGTGCTCCACCGCACCCTCTTCGCGATCGCAGCGAATGCCGTCGATCGGCAACGTTCCAAAAAAGCTCTGCGCGACGAGTACAGCCATCATCAACATCACGCTTGCTCTTCGCGCCTACGGACCGGCCGTCCCTCGGACGCGAAAATGCACGGCGTTGTGTGCATAATTAAAAAAAGTTGTGGACATCCTGTGAATTGCTGCAAGGGGGCGGTTGTCGCACGTTGCGCTGCATGTTACGATGCACGTGCTTCGAAGTAATTCGAAGTGCGACGAACGTGCCGTTCGCGACCAATGCATCCGCTGCAACCGCTGTGATGAACGGCGATTCAGCCGCAAAGGTCAAACCGCCGCCGGCGTCAGTGGGGTCGCCCGTTCGGGTGGCCAAACAGGCGAGGCAAGGTGAGTGAGTACGTCGGAACCCGCGGGGGCTTGTCTCCAGCGGGTTTCGTAATTTATTTCGCCTTCGTTCGTTCTCGAGTTCTTCCGGTTTCCCACACGGCGGGTGCGGGGACGCTCGCATTTTCGCATCCTTGCGAAAATGCGGCTCGTTTCGTCGGCACTCTCGCCCTCCTGGCTCCGTTAATCCTCGACGCCCCTTACCCACCGCGTGCGAAACCGGAAGAACTCGAGAACAATTTTTGGATAACTCAGCCCGCTGTTGCTTTGGTTTTTTTGCTTTGGGGGGTGGGGTATTTTTTTGAGATTTCGCGGGCTAGGGTTGAGATTTTGGTGCGGGCGCCTGATGGGGTTATAATTTCGGCTTGGGCGCCCCAGCCGAGGACCCAGCGGATGAGTTCGTCGATGTTCGTGACGCGGTACGAGATGTCTACTGAGCCGTCGGGGCGTGCTTCGACGCTGCGATCGGCTACGATGCGCGCGGCGCTTGCTGCCTTGGCAACCCTCGGAGCGAAACGGACGCGAACTTCCGTCGTGACGTCGCCGTGCAGCACGCCGCTGATTGAGGCGGCGGCATATTCCTCGACGTTGAAATCGCTCGGCCGTGTGAAGGTGCGTGCAAGCATCGTCGGCTTGCCAATATTGTCGATGGCGAAGGTTCGCATGTCGCGGCGCGTCTTGTCGTATGCGACGCAGTATACGCGGCCGGCGTTGATGATGAAGCCGTATGGATCGGCGGTGCGTGTGCTGCGTCGGCCTTCCTTGTCGTGATAGGTGAAGCGGACGCTGCGCGAGGCGCTCTCGGCACGCGAGAGCAGTGCGAAGGCGCGTTCGCCGTGCTTGTCGAGCTGCACGCCCGAGAGACGAAAGGCGACCGGCGAGCCGGCCGCGACCAGCGCGCGCGCGCCACGGCCGGCACTTCCAACGAGCTTTTCCGCGACGTCGTCGATCGACGCGCCGATCGTTCCGCCGATGCTTGCGCCCAGCGAACGCAGCGCTACCAGGCCGAAAAGCTCGCCGTCGGAGAGATCGAGCCGCTTGAGGCTGTATCCGTCGGCAAAGCGATAGGCGTTGGCGGCGCGATCGAAATAGAGCGGAAAGCCGGCGTCGCTGAGGATCGCCAGATAGCGGCGAAGGCTCCGCGTGCTCGGGCGCCTTGGGCTGACATTCGAGTTCGAGGAAGCGCCGGTC
>CAZMPP010000299.1:0-3411 GCA_964568035.1 uncultured bacterium | reverse complement strand
CACGCCGTGGCGCAGATGCCACGTTATCGTATTTCCGTCGCGGCTGATGCCGCCGTTGGCTTGCGACGGAATGACCGTCAGCAACTCGGGGTAGGGCCGGTTGTGCTCGTCATACCGCGCGAGGTACGCCTGCGTCATCTGCGAGATGTAGCCTAGCGTCGTCTCGGTAAAAAGATGCGGATTGAGCGTCGGAACGTCGCCGCTGCCGTCGGCGATCGTGAGGTAGTGCGAGGTAACCGCACCTCCCGACTTAGTGCACGACGCCAGCAGGAGCGCGGTAATCAGGGCCGCCGTCAAGCGCGAAATCGTCAACATCGTAAGCTCCTCAGATCGAATAAGTCCAGGGGTTCCAGAATCCCGAGATGACCGGCGACGGATCGAAGCCTTTCAAGTCGGTATTGTAAACGTACGGGATACGGTTGAAGTACAGGATAATGCTGGGCACGTCGAGTGCCAACTGTTGCTGGACGATGACGTAGTCGCGCTTGCGCCGCGGCTCATCGATCGTCTTAAGCGCGTCGTTCATGGCATCGGTGGCCGCGCGGTTGTTCCAATACATAGCATTTTGACCGTGCGGCGCCAAATTGTAGCCGGAATAGATCGCGCTGTCGTCGGGATCGGCAGCAGCGAGCCAGGCAAAGAGCGCCACGTCGTAGTGCCCGCCCTGCAGAATGCCCTTGGTCGAGTTATCGAAGAACTGGCTCGTCGGGTAGTTCTTGACGTCGGCTTGCACGCCGATATCGCGCCAAGCGCGTTGCAGGATCGTCTCGTTGGCCTTTCCGCTCACCGACTCGGTCTGCGTGCTCATGGTGAACTCGAGGCGCTGCCCGTTTTTTACGCGGACTCCGTCCGGCCCCATCTTCCAGCCGTCGGCGTCTAAGATCGCCTGCGCCTTGGCCGGATCGTACGGATAGTGAACAATATCGGCGGTATATGCCCACGAATACTTCGGCTGCTGGTCGGTATCGGCCGCAATCGCCGAACCGTGGGCCACCTTGTCGATGATTTCTTTCTTGTTGGTGGCGTAGGCCAGAGCCCGCCGCACTTGGATGTCGGAGACGATCGGATGGCGCAGGTTGAAGTCGACGTGCGAGAAGGCAAAGGCGTCGATGCGTATGGCCCGCAATCCGTTGCGCGGATCCGCAGCTAGGGCTACGTACTCGGGCCATTTGTGTCCGGTTCCCTGAGCCATCATATCCAGCTCGTGCGTTTGCAGCTGAGTGGCGGCGGTGTTTTCGTCGGGAAGAATTTTATAGACGACTTCCTTGAGCTTGGGCTTGCCGAGGTAAAAGTCCGGATTGGCCACCATGCGAACGTCCTGGCCGCGGTTCCACGCGACGATCTTGAACGGCCCGCTCCCTACCGGCAGCGCATTGTAAGGCGCGGTGTTAAAGGAGCCTTTATCGTCGTTGTATTTGGCCAGGATGTGCTCGGGAAGAATGGGGGCGTTGCCGTTCTCGCTCCACAGTTGCTGTAAGAACGGGGCGTAAAGCTTCTTCATGTGGATGACGGCCATGTATGGATCCGAGCAATCGATGCTGCCGATATCCTTGAAGCCGTCGGTCGTGATGACGTTGTTGTGGGTGTTCATCACCACTTGCCACGTGAACTTGAGATCGTTACAGGTTAGTTGCGGACCGTCTTGCCACTTGATGTTGCGGCGCAGCTTGTATTTGAGCGTCAAGCCGTCTTTGCTGACGTCGCCGTTGGCGACGGTCGGAATCTCGCGCAGCGCGTCCGGAAATGGCTTGCCGTTTTGGTCGTAGCGCACCGTCCAGGAAAACACGAACATCGATAGGTCGAGCGTCGGCGACGCCGAGTTGAGTAGCGGGTTGAGGTTCTTGGGATCGGAAGCCTCGGTGAAGCGCAGCACGCCCGGCTCCGTCCAGGGATGACGGGCGCCGCCGGAACTGCCGTTTGAGACCTTGCTGCAACCGGAAATAGCAACGGCCACGATTAGCGCCGCGACCCCGTACCTCACCGTAAACTTCAAGCCGGCTTTCCTTCCTCTTCCGCATCGGCGAGCATCGTTTCGGGATCGATGCCGTTCGCCAGGCAAAATGCTCTGTAAGCGTCCGGTACTATTTCCGATGGTTTAATCTCGCTACGGCCGCCCCAAAACACGTTGGTATACG
Organism: uncultured bacterium; assembly: GCA_964568035.1. Taxonomy (GTDB): domain Bacteria; phylum Vulcanimicrobiota; class Vulcanimicrobiia; order Vulcanimicrobiales; family Vulcanimicrobiaceae; genus Cybelea. The sequence continues at coordinate 1,276 of CAZMPP010000299.1, read as the reverse complement.
CAAACTCGAGCCCCGCTTCCCGCAGATGCTCGTCGATGGCGGCCTTGTGGGCCAGCACGACCGGCTTCTCCATCCCGTGCGCGACCGCCATGACGTTCACGTCGTGAAACTCCGGGCCGCCTTCGCGCCAGTAAGCATGAGTGATGACGTAGTGCCGTCCCACCTCACGCCCTGCCGCGATCTCGCTGCCGGACGGAACGGCCCAATGAAAGAGCGCGTTGTAGCGCGTTACTCGCTCCTGCCCCGCCGTTGCTTTGACGTGCTCGAGAAACGTTGAGAACCGCCCGATGACGCCCCGCTCCTGGAGCGAACGGGCGACGTCGCCGAAGGCCGCAAGATCCAGGCCCGCCTCTCTCGCCCGCGCTTCCCAGAGACCGCGCACGATCTCATTCGGGGCAAACTCTCGTTTGAGCGCGACTAGTACTCGCCACTCGAGATCCGAGAGCTCTACGAGCGTCGTGTCGAGCGGTTCGGCGTACTGTTCGGCGCGCGCTCCCGGTTCGAGCCCGCGCCGGCGCACGTGACCGACACCCAGGGTAAAGAGCATCTTCGCCGGCATCAGCCGGAATCGCGTCGCGCCGACCCGGTTCGCCAGCCACCGCGCGTGCTTACGCAATGAGAAACCTTGAGGAACCTTGAGGGTCGTCCAAAGCCGATAACTGCTGCCCGCGGTGACGGCGTCGGTCGTTCGAATAACGACGTGACCCGAAAACGGATCTTCCCGAAACATGTATTCGAATGCCGCGTCGAGCGTCTCCGGCGGAACTTCCCAAGCGCACAGCGCGCCCGCGGCCAGGCTGGTCGAGAGCAGCGTCTGCCGGTCGCGTCGATTCGTCCCCGCCTCGAGCATCGTGACGATTCGCTCGATAACCGACTCGACGGGCACTCCGGTTCGAGCCGCAATCTCACCGAAAGGATCGATCTGAAAACCGGCGAGGCGATCCTCTGAAACTGCGAGGATCGCCGCATTTACCGGATCGGATACCGTGGCGGGAAGCGAAGCTTCCCTAGATTTGGACGTCGCTTATACCCGTGGCATAAAGGTAGTTCTGCTCCGCGGTGCGGACGCCGTAAAGGGCGGTAATATAGGCCGATTGTGCGGTGGTAAGATTTGCCTCTGCGGTGACGAGGTTGAGCACGGTCGTCGCACCGACTTTATATTGCGCTTGTGTGGCGCTGAGCGAGACTTGCGCTGCCGTGAGCTCCGACCGGGCCTGCACGAGCGACGAGCGCGCTGAGATTAGCGTCGCCAAGGCCGAACGCACGTCGGACTCGA
>CAZMPP010000298.1:0-3447 GCA_964568035.1 uncultured bacterium | reverse complement strand
TTTTTACGGGGAACGCACGCCAATATTTACAGCGCGCCGCAACGCGTTACGCCGTAGTTTCGAGATACTCGCGCAGTAGCCGGTTGAAGGCCTCGGGATTGTCGGCGTTGGCAACGTGCCCGGCCGCCTCGACCATCTCCAAGCGCGCGCCTTTGATTCCGGCGGCGATCTCTTCGGAAAGCGAGCGCGGCGCGACCACGTCGTGCTCGCCGTAGGCGACGAGCACCGGTACGTTAATCGCCGGAAGCACGTCGCGATAATCTCCGGTCCACGTGGCTTGCGTCGAGGCGAGATAACAATCGACCGACTTACAGGCCATCTGCTCCACCGTCTCGCGCATCCGGTCGGGCGGCATGCCGAGTTTCTCGGCGCGCATCCGCCCGAACGCGCGCATGTCGCCCGCTTCCAGCACGGCGGCGGAGATCTGCTGCGCGTTGGCCTCGCCGTCGGGATAGCGGGCGAAAGTACCCAGCAGCACCATTGCGGCGATGCGCCGTGGCACGCGGCGCCAAAGCTCGAACGCCACGACGCCGCCGAGGCTGCAGCCGACGATCGTGAAGCGCTCCGCGCCCAGCGCATCGGCAACGGCCAAAACGTCGTCGGCGAATCCCCCGCGCGTAATGCTCGACGGATCGGGATCGGGCTTCTGCGAACCGTTGCCGCGCAGCTCGATGGCCGCACAGAGTGCGTACTCTGAGAACGGATCGAGCTGGTAATCCCAAATCGCCGCCGTCGAACCAACGCCGTGCACGAAAATCAGCGGCCGGCGCCCGCCTCCGGAACGATCGGGAGCTACGCGTGCGCCGGCAATCACGGGGCCTCGCGTTTGCGCGCAACAAACTCGCGCACGAATTCGAGCGGTTGTGCGTTGAGGACGTCGGACGTAGCGAGACCGGCGCGACGAGCCTGTCCGACGGCAAAGTTTATCGCCCCCAGATTTTCGGTGCGGTGCGCGTCGCTGTCCAGGGCGAACATCACGCCGAACGATTTGGCTTTGCGAGCAAGCGGTGCGGGAAGATCGAGACGCGCCGCCTGGCCGTCAATTTCGAGGGCCGTTCCCGTTCGCGCAGCGGCGGCAAAGACCGCATCGTAATCGAACTCGTAACCGCTCGAGGAGTCGAAGCGGCGGCCGGTGGGATGGCCGATGATGGTCACGTAAGGATTCTCGCAGGCACGAATGAGACGCGCCGTCATTTCTTCGCGCGACTGGTGGGTAGCGACGTGAACGGATGCGATTACTACGTCAAGCTCGGCAAGCGTCGCGTCGTCGAGGTCGAGCGATCCGTCGGGCAGGATGTCGACTTCGCTGCAGCAGAGCGTCCGGATTCCGTAGCGATCGCTCAGGGCCGCGATCTCGCCGCGCTGATCGCGCAGTTTCAATGCGTCCATGCCATATCGCCGCGCCTGACCGCGCGAGTGATCGCTGATGGCGTGATACTGGTATCCGCGCGACGCGGCGGCGGCGATCATTGCCTCGAGCGAGTCGCGTCCGTCGCTCCAATCGGTATGCATGTGAAAGTCGCCGCGCATGTCGCCCGAATCGACCAGTTCCGGAATCTTCCCGGCCAGGGCAAGGTCGATCTCGTCGAGTCCGCTGCGCAGCTCGGGTGGAACGTACTGCATCCCCAGCGCCGCGTAGACGCCGATTTCGTCCGTGCAGGTGACGACTTCGCCGGTTTCGAGGTTGAGGATGCCGTTCTCGCTGACGCGCAAACTGCGCCGGACGGCGTACTCGCGCAGCTTGATGTTGTGTTCGCGCGAACCGGTGAAATGCTGGAGCAAGTTTCCGTAAAGGTGGTCCGGCAGGACGCGCAGATCGATCTGCAGTCCGCCGGGCAGCCAAATGCTGGCCTTAGTCGGCCCTTCCGCGAGAACCGCTTCGGCACGCTCCCATGCGGCAAAGTGCGCGACCACGGCGGCCGCGTCGTGCGACGTGCAGACGATGTCGATGTCACCAACGGTAACTTCGCAACGGCGCAGGCTGCCGGCGAGATCCAGCCGTTCGATCGCCGGCCCGAGCCGGACGTAGGCGACCGCCTCGTCCGCGATCTCCAGCGCCTGCGGCAGCGGCGTGCGCCGTAGCCGTCCCTTATACGCGAGGATACCGCGCCGCCAGTTTTCGATCGTCTTACTTCCCAGCCGCGGAACGCCGTCGAGCCGTCCCGCACCGATGGCCGCCTCCAGATCGGCCAGCGACGCGATGCCGTAATCGCTGAAGAGCATCGCCGCGGTCTTGGTGCCGATTCCGCTCACGCCGAGAACTTCCAAGAGCGTCGGCGGAAAACGTTGGTGCAGCTCGGCCAGTTGTTCGGCGTTGCCGGTACGAACGAGTTGCTCGACGACCGTGCCGATCGACTTCCCGATTCCGGGGAGCTTGAGATGCTCGCCGGTCGCGACCAAGTCGCCCAACGGCGGCGCGTTCTCGACCGAGGCGGCGGCCTTCTCGTAGGCCGAGTACTTATAGAAGGTCTCGCCCGCCATCTCCATGAGCGTGCGGATTTCGAGCAGCTTTTGGGCGACTTCGGAATTGGTTAACACAGCGGCCTAGTACGTTTGGCCGCCACCGTCGAAGGCTACTGCTGCAATGCCCCTTCTGCGCATGCGAAATGCTTCGTTCGAGGGCGGCGGCGCTTCGGCCGGTCCGGTGACTCTGGACGTGTATCCCGGCGAGCGCATGGCGCTGGCGATCGGCTCGGCGCGCGAAGCGTCGATCGTTGCCCTCATGGCGAGCGGGATCGTCAAGCCGTCGCATGGCTTGGTGTTAATTGACGATTTCGACCCGCGGATTCAGTCAATCAACTGTAAACGGGTGGCCGCGCTGGTACCGCACGAGCCGTGCGGTCTGAGCGAATCCGAGTTCGTACGGTACGTAGTCTATCGTGCCGCCCTCTGGAAGATCGAGCCGCGCCGCGCGCTGGCACACGCTCAATTGCTGCGTAAGCGCTTGCGCGGAATGCACGAAGCCTTCGCTTTTCCTTTGATCGGCGCGCTGGTGGGCATGCCGAAACTGGTCGTGCTCGATCGGCCCGCGGCCGCGTACGCGCCTCAAATTCTCGCGGTGCTCGAAGGGCGCGCAGTTTTTTCGACGCACGCCGGTTCGGCCGAAGCGCGCGCCTTCTTGGCCCCGCCTTTCGCGGCGAGCGGCCACGGCCGAACGCCGGCATGACGCTGCGCGCGCTCGCCGGAGTCGGTATCGCCCGTCTCTACGTGCAGCGGCGCGTCTTGCTCTATGCTTGCGCCGCAGCCTTCGTCGTCGGCATCCTTCAGCCGGAGGGTGCGATCGGACCGGTCGTGTTCTGCTCGCTGCTCGGCATCGCGATGGCGCTTTCTCAGAGCCCGGGCCGTCATCCGCATCTCGACCGTTGCGAGCAGGGCGCGCCGCTCTTCGGCCGCGAGCTCGCGCGCGCGAAGGGACTCGTGCCGTACCTTGGCGCGTCGCTCGCAGCG
>CAZMPP010000297.1:0-3448 GCA_964568035.1 uncultured bacterium | reverse complement strand
TATGAGAGCAACCTGGAAACCGTACGAAAAACACGGGCGCCTTACCAAACAGAGCGATTTGCCCGATAGCGTCTATGCCTTCCCGGCGACCCGTAAGGAGCCGCTGACCGATGCCCGGCACGTCCGCAATGCCGTGGCGCGCTTCGATCAAGTGACCGGCGTTTCGGATGGCGAGCGAGCCCTCGCCTTTGCCAACATCAAAAAAGCTGCTGCGTATTATGACGTCGATCTCTCCGAGAGCTCGTGGCACGACCTCGGGGTTCACCCGCAGCGCAATCGCAAGGCGGCCGCGCGCAAGGCAGTGGCGACGCGGAAGCGCAAAACCGTGGTGACGCGGAAACGCAAAACGGTGGGAACGCGCAAGAAGAAGGGATCGCGTAAGAGCGCATAATCCATTCCGTCCGGAGGTTAGCAAGATGGATAAGATGCCGCACGACCACCCCAACGGGACCGTACACACGCACGAGGGCGACGCACCGGGTCACTCCCACGATCATCTCCACCCTCACGAGCACTACGACGGAACCGTCCACGCCCACGAGCACAGCCACGACGGCTCGGATGCCGATCACCATCACGAGCACGAAGAGGCTGCGCGCGATGCCTCGACTTAAGGGATCGGGAAAACTTGGGCCCGTGAGATCGCTGCGGCTGCCGCTGGAACTCGACGGTTGGTTCGAGCAGCGCCTGCGCGACGACGGAGCTCGCCCGGCGAGCGATATTCTTTTAGAGGCGGTTCACGGCGGCTTGCGCCTCCAGCCGGGTTATATGATTCGCCAGCATCGTGCGCTCGGCGAGCTGGTTCGGGCGGGCGACCGGACTCGCTACGACTCGTACGTTCGCGCGCTGGCCGATTCGTTCGGGAGCGCGTACGTCAACCACGTCGAGGCGTGGCTCTTTGCCGACGGAACGCTTCCGTTCGAAACGGAGATCTCGACCCCAACCGGAACTGCCGCGACGCGATGACGCTGGAGCGCGTGCAGGCTCATTGAAGCCGCCCACGCCAGCGCGAACGCGGCAACGATCGCGAATCCGAGCCAGCCGGCCGAAACGTTCGCGCCGGCGATGCTGGTCAACTCGACGCCGCCGACGACGACGGCAACCAGTACCGATGCCGACGTGATGGCGAGGTTGTAGTAGAGCTTGCGTTCGGGCTTAAGGAAAGCCCAACCGTACGCGCCGAGCATAAGTATTCCGTCGGTCGTATCGACGAGCGACATTCCCGCGGTAAATAAGGCCGGGAAGATCAGGATCGCCCAGACGGGTAGGCCTTTACCGGCTTCGATCGCCGCGATGCCGAGAAGACCGACTTCGGTGGCGGTGTCGAAGCCAAGACCGAACAGCACGCCGATGAAGTACATGTCGCGGCTGCGCGTGACCAAGCGCAGCAGGGGCTTAAAGAAGCGCCCGAGCAGTCCGCGTCGATCGAGCGACTCGCTAAGGCTCTGTTCGCAGAACGTTCCGTCTTGTCGCCGCCGCAGCAGCGCTTGCACGATGTCGAGCAGCACGAATGCGTTGATGGCGGCGATAATGAAGAGGAAGGCCGCCGAAATGCCGGTGCCCGCGGCCCCTCCCCAGCTTTCTAAATTCGGAAGGTGCGAACGAATGCTTCCCGCGCCGAGCACGATGACGAGCGTCAGCAGCACGACGATGGTCGAATGTCCGAGCGAGAAGAACAGGCCGACGCCGACCGGCCGTTGTCCCTCCTGCATCAGTTTGCGCGTGACGTTGTCGATTGCGCAGATATGGTCGGCGTCCACGGCGTGTCGCAAACCAAACGTGTAGGCTAGCAGCGCCGTACCTAACAACAACGCGTGCGGGGGAGAGAAGAAGCGAAAGGCGGCGAGCCAGACGAGCGCGTTGGCCCCAAGCAGGAGCGCGTACGTGACGGCAATCTTCGCGCGCGTGGAATGGGCCACGCCACCGCGTTCTAGACTACGAAGGGAGGAACCACTCCGTTTCTGTAGACAAATTCACGATGGTGCTGCTTGTGCGAAGCCACGATCTCGTCGCATCGCGTCTTGAGCCAATGCCTGTGACAGTTCTCGCCGAACATCGGCGAGATAGGCTGCGTACGGCGCGAACCAGCTCCAGCCGGCAACGTGCGCCGGCGTGCGCTCGTTCCAGCTAGCCAGCAGCCGTTCCACGCGCTGGCGTTGCGACTCGCCTAATACACCCGCACCGCGTACCGAGTGCAGGACGTTCTCGATCTCGCGAACGTCGCTCCCGACGTGCTCTCCAAGCGCGTATCCGTTTCTAGCGTTTTGAATCGACTCGCGATCTCCGAGCTGGGCGCGCGTTCGCGAGACGCACATCTTCAAGGCGTTCACGGCGCCTTTTCGGTCGAGTGCCGGCCACAGGGCGGCGGCAAGCTCTTCGTTGACGGTTCCGCTCTCGAAAAGCGCGAGCGCGGCCAGCAGTTCCAATCCGCGGTCGGAAACGTGAAGAATTTCGGAGCCGCGCCGGATCTGACCGCGGACGACGTTGATGAAGAGCCGATCGTGACGTGCGCGCAGCGGCGAACGCGCGACGCGCGCGGCTAAGCCTTTAAAGATACCGAAGTCTTCCAGCTCGGGCGAGTCTACGAGCAGCTCGATCGACGTCTGTAACGGAGGCGATTCGATCGAAGCGGCGATCGTACGCGCCTCCAGAAGTCGCCGGCGCTGAGGCGGAGCCAGCAGCGCCGCGCAGACGCGAATGGCGACGCGAAGAAAGTCGTTCTCGCTACCATCAATACGCTCGATTGCGCGATCCATGAGTGCGACGGCACGATCGGCGTCGTAGGAAGTGAGTGCCTCTTGAAGGTCGGAGAATGCCGCAAACTCTCTTGCGCCGGCGTCCCGCGCGCCGCTGCCGGCGATGAGTTGCCGCGCCGCCGCGACGCGATCGTCATCGTCGTGGAACCACGCGGCTAGCGCGACGGTGCGGGCCTGCTCGGCGATGCGCTCGCTGGGCCCGGTGCGCAAGGCCGAGGCGAGGCGCTCTTCACCGAGTTTCAGAAGATCGTCCCAGTTACCGTGCGCCATTGCTTTTGCCGCGGCGATCTGAGCGCGCTCCTCGTCAAAGCGCAGATGCCGCGCTTCATAGAGGCCCGCCGCCTCTTCGACGAAACGGTCGGCATCGCCAAAGCGGCCCTGCTTGGCGGCGACGACGGCGGCCGTCATCAAAGCAAGTCGCTGTTCTTCGGGCGTTTCGCCCGACGATGCCAAGGTGGCTAGGCCGGCGAGAATAGCGCGCGCCTCCGCCAACCTTTCGAGGTCGCCGGCGATCATTGCCCGCCGGATGCCGAGACGCCGGTAGAGCACCGGAGAGGCGTCGGGCGAGGCCGCCCGCTGCAGCGCCCCGGCCTCTTCGTACAGACGCGCGGCGTCGACACTGCGCTGCCTATACTTGAGCGTCGCGATCCATAAATTGGGACGCGTCGCCAGTGACGAAACCGGAATCTTGG
>CAZMPP010000296.1:0-3454 GCA_964568035.1 uncultured bacterium | reverse complement strand
GCGCGCACCAAGTCGACCAAAAACTCACCCCGCTCGTCGACTAGGTCGGGAACGCGTTCGGGCGGGAGAACCGGGCGGCCGTGCACCAAGACGACGTGCAACCCCACCGCCAGCGACCGAGTTTGCCACGCGCGCTCGACCGCGTCTTCGGTAGCCGGAGCACCTACCATTAAGCTGGCCGCGCGCAGCACGCCGTCGCGGTGCGCGATCTCTACGGCTTCGTTGACCTGCGGTGCGATCCCAAAATCGTCGGCACTAAGGATCAGCCGTTTCAAGCGCGGCTCTTGAGCATCCCCGCAGCGAGCTCGTCGACCATCCAAATCAGCCGTCCGGACGCCGGAGCGACGACCTGCGCCGGATACTTCACCACGTCGACCGGACCTTCATAAACCTCGGAGAAAATCTGTGCTTTGTCGACGCCTTCGACGGCAAAGACGACGGTGCGGGCGCGATTGATGACCTCCGGCGTCACGGTAATGCGCCACATCGCCTGCGAGTTGGCGTACACCGCGCGCACGAGCGCTGCGTCGTCGCTCTCCGGAGGCGATCCGGGAAAGAGCGAGGCGGTGTGACCGTCGGGGCCGAGCCCAAGCAGCACTAGGTCGAGCTGCGGCGCGTTGCCGAGCGCCGCGCGGAGCAGCGACGCATACTCGTTGGCCGCTTGCGCCGGGTCGATTTCTCCGCGAATCCGATTGACGTTTGCCGGCGGTATCCCGACGTTCTCGAGAAAGGCTTTGGTCGCCATGCGATAGTTCGACTGCTCGTCGGTCGGCGGCACGCAGCGTTCGTCGCCGAAGTAGATGAAGACGTCGCTCCACGAGAGCTCGGTACGCAGCGGATCGCCCCCGAGGAGCTCGTAGGCCGCGCGCGGCGTGTTGCCGCCGGAAAGCGCAACGGTGAAGACGCCGCGATCGGCCATCGCCATGCGGCCGGTCGCCACAAAGAGATCCGCGAGCGCTTGCGCCAGCGCGGCGGGGTCACGATACACTTGGATCTCGCCTCGGTGTGCCATACTCAACTCTTTTCGCATCCCAGTATCTTGCCCGCCGCGGCCAAAGAATCGGCGAAAATCCTGTCGTTGTGTCCCCACAGAATTGCACGCTCGACCAAGGCGGCGATGCCCGGATTGTTTACCGCGCGGTACCGCAGCGGATGCTTACTCGAGCCCGTGACGCTCAGCCGGATCGTTTCGGCGTGGTCGTCCACGGCGGCGACAAACTCCGAGCCCGACGAACGCAGCGCGACCCGTGCAACCCGGCGCGGCTCGCCTTCGCGCCGTATCGCGTACTCGACCGGCTCGTCGCAGCGATTGGTGAGCGTGCCGTTTGAATGGGCGGTCCAGCGTAGGCGGCTGGCCAGCCAACCCAGCAAATAATATCCTTCCGGCTTCGAACCGCAGGTAATCTCCACGCGCTTCAAATCGGAGAGTTCCCGCGCCGCCGAGCCGTCAAATAGCACCGCCACGCTCTCTTGCCACGGCGCGAGCCGCAAATACGCGATGTCGGCAATGTGAACCTGCGGACGTTTTTCGACGTACTCGGCCAGCTCGCACAGTGCGGCGCTCTCGTCGTCCAGCAGCGAGCTGTTGTAAACGATCAGCTCGACCTCGTCGCCGAGCATCGCTGCAAAACGGAGATCGCTGCCGATGCCGCAGGCAATCCATAGCAGCACGACCGGGGCCTCGGGAAGACGCAGCGTCTGCACCGCCGAGTGCATCGTCGCGCCGTCGCGACCCTTGACGCCGATCTCGATCCAGTCGCCGGTCTCAACGCGCGACAGCGCGTCCTGCGCGGCGTCGAGCACGACCACGCGCGAGGGATGCTTGGAGGCCAGCATGCGAATTCTTTCGCGAGCCAGCGCGCCGATGGCGGCATCCTCGAAGAACACGACGATGGTCATCGTCGCCGCCCGCACGTCGCTGCCGCGCTCGCGGTTTCGACCGGCGAGACCCTCGATCAGCGGTGCGAGATCCAGCGTCACAAGTGGCGCCACTCCGCAAACAACTGCTTGGCGCCCTCCGGCCCCTGGCTGCCGGCCGCGTAGTTCGGGAACGAAAAGTCTTTCGTGTTCTGCCAAACTTCGAGGATCGGCGTAACGATCTCCCAGGCACGCTCGACGGCGTCCCAGCGCGTGAACAGCGTCTGGTCGCCGAGCATCGCATCGCCGATCAGCCGCTCGTACGCGGGCGGCGATTGTACGCCGAAGCCGCTGCCGTAACTGAAATCCATGTACACGCTGCGGACGTGCTCCTTGGGGCCCGGCACCTTGGCTTCGAAGCGCATCGAGATGCCCTCGTCGGGTTCGATCTTAATCACCAGCACGTTGGGCTCTATTTTGTCGGTCGACTCGCCGTAGAAACGATGTGGAATTGCCTTGAAGGTAACGGCGATCTCCGAAACCTTCCGCGGCAGCCGCTTTCCGGAGCGCAAGTAAAAAGGAACGCCGGCCCAGCGCCAGTTCTCGATGTAAAGTTCGACCGCGGCGTACGTCTCGGTGTTGGAGGTAGGCGATACGTCTTGCTCTTCCCGGTAGCCCTTGACCGGACGTCCGTCGATAGTCCCCGGCCCGTACTGCCCGCGTGCCGACACCGAAAACACTTCGGCGTGGTCGGGTGGTGCGATCGCCGAGAGTACCTTATACTTTTCGCTGCGAATATCGTCGGCGTCAGCGCTGATCGGCGCCTCCATCGCAACCAGTGCCAAAAGATTGATGACGTGGTTTTGAATCATGTCGCGCAGCGCGCCGGCGTGATCGTAGTAGCCGCCGCGTTCCTCTACGCCCAAAGACTCGGCCGACGTGATCTGCACGTTGGCCACGTAGTTGCGGTTCCAGATGGGCTCGAAAATCGTATTGGCAAAGCGTAGCGCGATGATGTCTTGCACCGGCTCTTTGCCGAGGTAGTGGTCGATGCGGTATATCTCGTTCTCGGGAAAGACGGCCTCGATGGCGCGCTGCAGCGTTCGCGCCGATGCCAAATCGGTCCCAAACGGCTTCTCGACGACGATGCGCGTCCAGCCCGTCTCGCTCTTTTCGAGCCCCGCCTTTTTGAGGTGCTTGATGATTTCGGGAAAGACCGGTGGCGGCGTCGAGAGATAAAAGAGATGGTTCCCGGCCGTTCCAAACTGTTCGTCGTTTTTCGCTAAGCGATCTTTGAGCACTTGGAAGTGGCGGGTATCCTTGAAGTCCGCGGTAACGTAGCTAATTCTCCGCGAGAAATCTTCCCAGAGTGCACCCTGCGGTTTCTTCCCGTCGGGCATGAACGTGTCGAGCTGCTTACGGCAATATTCACGAAACTCGTCGTCGCTGAACGGCGTGCGAGCAAAGCCGACGAGGGCGAAGTCGGACGGCAGTGTATCGGCGAGTCGCATCGAGTAGACCGCGGGCAGCAGCATCCGCTTGAAAAGATCCCCGCTGGCGCCAAAAAACACGACGCTGCATGGATTGGTCGTTCGTT
>CAZMPP010000295.1:0-3460 GCA_964568035.1 uncultured bacterium | reverse complement strand
AGCCGACTCTACCGTTGGCCGCGCAGCAGCGCTTCGACGGCCGTTCCGATCGGGACCCCTAGTCCGGTGCACGGATTCCAACCTGCCGCCGTTTGATAACGGTCGTTTCCGCCTGTCGTAATGGCGCGAAACGCGTTGCCCGCCTGCGCTTCGTAGAGCAGCGGTGCGAAGAATCCCGGCGCGGTGCCGAGCCGCTGCGCGAGCCGCGCAGTCAACGCCGCCCACAACGGTGCGACGGCACTGGTACCACCCATCGCAAACGCCGTTCCGTTAAAGAATACGCGATAACCCGGCATCGCCTCTCCGGCAAAATCGGGTACGCCGCGGCAGCGATTTGCGTCAAACCCAGCGAGTGCGCCTTTCTGCCAGATCGGCGCGTCGAAGCAATCGCTGAAACCGCCGCCCGTCTTCGGCCACGCGATCTCGGCTGGGCTGGAAGCATCGAGTTGCGTCCCGCCGCAGGCATGCGCGAACGGACTCGACGCCGGCGCAAGCACGTGCGGTTCGCCTTGCGCGTCGAGTTCGGCGCCATTGTCACCCGAGGCGCAAAAAACGCTCACGCCCAACAGCGCGGCGACGGTGAAAAGGTCGTTCAGAATGGCCAGCGCCGCGGGCGTCCATAGATACTCGGGAAATCCGAAGCTGATCGAGAGAATAGACGGCCGGTGCTCGTCGTCGAAGAGCGCCGCGCGGATTGCATCGAGCACGCCGCGCTCGTCGTCGGGTGCGGCGTAAACTACCTGCTGCGCACCGGGTGCGAGCGCACCGACGATCTGTGTATCGATGGCCGACTCGATATCCTTCATCGTCGCCGTTTCGTGCTCGAGGTCGGCGTTGTCGACCCGCTTGACGATCGGCAGGTTTGCCGTCACGCCTTGGCTCTGCATGCACTTGGTGAAGTCATCCGGATGGAACTCGCCGCGCAACTGCACGACCGCAACCGTCTGCCCGCTGCCGTCGGCGTCCGGAAACTGGTAGCGCGCCGCCGTATCGAGGGCCGACGGTGGCACCGTGTGCGGCTCGATGTGCCCGATCGCATGCGAACGCGGCCATTGGTGAATGCCGAACACGCCTCGAAGAATTGCGGCGATTTCGGGCGGGGCGTGCAGCGAGTGCGAACGATGGCGAAAGCGCCGCTTATCCTCGAGCTCGTAAATTGCGGCAGTTGCACCGAAGGCTTTGACGAGCCGGCCGATCGAGCCGGTTAGCGAGACCGCACGCCAATGCGTCGCGACGACGTCGACGCCGAATCGCCCGCAATACTTGCGCAGCATCTCGACGTCGTCGGGATCGACACCGGTCTGCTCGGCAAGTTCGGCCCGTCCGAGGTACGCGCGCTTTGCCGGCGGCATCGAGCCTAAATCGATGGCGCGCTGCACGTCCAGTTTTCCGCCGCGCCGCGGCCGCAGCCACGCCGTAAGCAGCACGTCGCCGGCAGCTACGTCGGCGACCGGCGTCGCACCGGGCCACTCGGCCCGATGTGTCTGCGGAATCGGAACCCGCGGCTCTTCCGGCATGCCGCGTATTTCGACGACCGCCCAACAATACTTACATAGACGTTAAGCGCACGGGGAGGGTGGGACCGCCGGCGCGAATGCAAGCGGCCGTATGATTAGACTTGCTGCTCTACTCTTTGCCGCGGGCGCATCGATGCTACCGGCAACGCCGGTGCCAAACGACAACGCGCTGCACGCCGCCCTGCAAAAGGATCTCGATCAATATCTGAGCGCTCGCGCGAAGCCCGAGCACATCTCGGCGATCTCGCTGAGCATTAGCCTGCATGGCCAATCGCAAAACATTAACCTCACCGCGGGCACGACGAAATATGCCGGCGGCGGCGACCCGACCACGCCGGCACAGCTCTGGCAGATCGGCAGCAATACCAAGGCCTTCACTGCCGCGATCATCCTGCAGCTCGAAGCCGAGGGCAAGCTCAACATCAATCAAACCGTTGGGCGATTTCTACCGCAATATCCGGCTTGGAAGAACATTACGATTCATCGCCTGCTCGACATGACCAGCGGCATCCCCGGATACGACTTAGTTGACCAGATGCTTGCCGACTACGCGGCGCATCCCAAACAAAACATGACCGCCGCGCAGTTGATCGCTTACGTCTATCCTGGCGCTCCGCACGCACCGCCGGCAACTAAAGGCTATGCGTATTCGAATACCGGATACATTCTCGCCGAGCTTATCATCGAAAAGGTCACGCATAACAGTTATACGAGCGAACTCGAGCGGCGTTTCTTGCGCTCGGATCTCGGATTGAACTCGACGTATTACTCGGGCACGATGTATCCGGCTGACATTCTCAATCGGATGGTCTCCGGCTACTTTTATAGCCACGATGCCGACAACGCTGGGCTCAAGCCGCTGCTCGGCTTGGACGTCCACGCCGATAGCGTTTCGTGGATGAAGTCCGCGGGCGCGATCGTTTCTACCCCGGAAGATCTTACGCGCTGGGCGCGCGCCCTTTACACCGGGCCGATGCTGGCGCCCAAACAGCGTGCCGAGCTCTTCTCCATCGTCTCGCTGAAAAATGGCAAACCCATCAAAACGACCAGCCTAGACGATCCGCGCGCCTTCGGCTTAGGCGTCGCGCAGATGACTACCGCGCAAACCGGAAAGGTTTGGTTCTACGAAGGCATGACGCTGGGCTATCGTATGCTGCATCTCTACCTGCCGAAACAAGATGCGGTCATTGCCTTCGGCCTCAATAGCCAACCCGATTCCAAGGAAGGCCAATCGGGGAAGCTCATGATGTCCATCTTCGAGACGCTGCACAAAGCCGGCAAAATTTAAGAGGTAGTCGTGATAATCTTTGCTGGTATTGCCCTAATGACGATGGTGGCGCAGGCGGCGCCGGCCGATAAGGAATCGGTGTTTCTACGCGCCCCGAGCTCAAAGGGTGCCCGGGCAAGTTCCACGGTTCTCAACCGGTACTACCACTATCCCGGAACGCCCGGCGATTACAAACTCGCCGTGTATATGCGCGAGACGCTGGAGAAGTGGACGATCGTGCGCCCGATCCTCATGTATGGCTGGAACCACGTGGTCACGCGCCCAAACCCCGCCACGTGGATCTACGAAAAGCTCATGCGCGGCGAGGAGATCTCGATGGTCACCGACGTGCACGAGAACCCACTCTACAACATCCAATGCGGCCACGGCCTTTGGGCCGTGATCGCCAAGCGCAAGCCGGGCGTATTCCATTTCGCCGGCCGCGACTCGATGGACCGCTACCAGTTCGCCGTCGCCGTGGCCGAGACCTTCGGGCTCGACAAGTCGCTGATCAAGCCCGTGACCAGCAAGGCCTTCCCTAGCATCGCCCGGCGGCCGAAGAACACGACCTTCGTGACCCGACGAATGGAGCGCGAGTTGGGCGTCAAGCCGCTCACCGTGCGCGAGGGGCTGGCCGCCATGAAGGCGGCGATGACGGCGCGCGGCTGACATGGCC
>CAZMPP010000294.1:0-3462 GCA_964568035.1 uncultured bacterium | reverse complement strand
GTCACTTTGGTGGCGATCAGATCGCGTCCGACGGCGGCGAAATCGTCGAAGACGCGCTGGCGGTGCGTCGTCAGCCCGGCTTCGTGCCAGGCTTCCCCGAACTCGCCGCCGCCGCGAATATTGGCCACCACGTAAACGCCGCCGCGCTCCAGCCAGAGTTTTCCGGCGATGCCGTTATAGTTCGGGGTCACAGAGACGTCGAATCCACCGTACGCGTAGAGCAGCGTCGGATTGCTGCCATCGAGCTTCATCGTTTTGGGATGCACGATAAAATAAGGAATCTGCGTGCCGTCTTTCGAGGGCGCCTCGCGCTGTTCGGCGACGTCCTGCGACGCGTCGAAGCGCGCGGGGGAAGTTTTGATGTCGCGCAGCGCGCCGGTATCGGCGTCGAGCTGCCAGAGCGTCGGCGGCGTAAGAAAGCTCGTCACGGTTATGTAGGCCGTTTGGCCGTGCTGGTCCGCGTCGTTGACGACGATCGAGGAGTTATCGGGGAGGTCCAGACGTTGCTTCGACCATCCTCCGGGAACCGGCGAGTACACCCACTCCCGGCCCCGCACGTTTTCGTACGTCGTTAAGAGCAGGCGCGAGCTGGTCTGCGCGACGCCGTCGAGCGTCGCCCGCGCGCCCGGCGCGTAGACCAGCGCGGGGCGCAGCCGATTTGGTTCGCTGCGCGCGGCGGCGAGATCGAGCGATATCAGCGATCCCGCCGGAAACGACGTCCCGTTGACCGTCCAACGCTGCTGGACGGTGAAGAGCAACCGCCCGTCAACGAGCCCCTGGGGCAGGGATTTGAGCGGAACGTCGAGTTTGCGCGCGCCCGCTGCAGTCATGATAAATGTCTGCGACGTAAAGGTCGAGAGCGGGCGGACTATCAGCACGACGGAGTGACCCGCGCCATCGTGCAGTTCCTGTGGCGTAACGCCGTAGCCGCCGTCTGACTTGCTGCCGCGGAAGACTTCGACCGCTTCGGAGAGCGGTTTGCCGCGAACGACGCGCTTGACGACGTAGGGGTAGCCCGATGCGGTCAGTTCGCCCGGCGACCACTCTCGCGACACCAAGAGCGTATCGTCGCTCTCCCATGCGAATCGCTGCTTGCCGTGCGGCAAGACGAGGCCGCCGTCGACGAACGCTGCGCTCGAGAGATCGAACTCACGCGCGGTGATGGCGTCTTCGCCGCCGTCGGATAGGATGACCATGCAGCGATTCTCGACCGGCCAAACGCAATCGGCGCCTTTCCAAACCCAGTTCGCATTCTCGGAACCAGCCAGCGCGTCCAAATCCAAGACGGTCGTCCAGTTTGGCGTCGCGCCGGCGTAATCTGCGGGCGTCGTGCGGCGCCAGATCCCGCGGACGTGATCGGTATCTTGCCAAAAGTTGTAAACTTGGCCCCCGATGAACGAAGGAACGGGAATCCGGTCCTTGGCTTGCGCGATCTTCGACGCGTCTGCGTAGAGCGCCGAAAAGTTCGGGTCTTTCTGCAGAACCGTGAGAGTCTTGGCGTTCTGCTCTTTGACCCACGCCATGGCGCGCGCACCATTGAGCTCCTCGAGCCACAAAAACTGATCGCTCGTCGCGACGGGCATCTTGGCCGGCGTCTGCGCGCGCGCGAGCGTCGCGCCGGCGAGAAGTGCAAGAAGGGCGGTTAACATAATTGTGACTCTCACGGCGCGATAGATTTAGGGGCTGCGCGAGGGTCCCTCCCGCGGGAGGCCTTGAGTGGCGCCTGTCTAACGCCCCCAGCCAGGAGGTCGCTCGTGATAAGAACGTGGTGCACGCGCGTCGCGCTGTTCGGAGCCGCTTTCGCGCTTGTCTTTGGAGTACTGGCGACGCCGGCATCGGCTGCTCTCGATCTGGCCGTCGGTACGAAAAAAGTTGTAAAAGGCGAGGCGGTTTCCAATTGCAACGACAAAGCAAAGACCGCACTCAACGCGGTGCTCGAGAACGCGCTGGAAGTCGGTGGCGATACCGGCGAGTGGCGGGCCTCGGCCCCTCCCGATTCATCGGGTAACTCGTCGGCGGCCGCGGCGGTGCACTGCTATCCGGCGGACACCGGCTACGTGGTGACGTTCACCTGTGCGGTGCAGGCGCCGCCCTATTCCGATTCGGCAAGCGGGCTCTGCACGAAGCTCGCTACCGCATTTGACTCCAAAGCGACGGCGCAGCGATGAAACGTATCCATAGCAGCGCCGTCTTTGCCGTTGCCCTTTGCGGCGGGCTGTTGGCGAGCATCGCGCCGGTGCCGGCGGCGGTCGACCTATCGGTGGGGATACGCCATGTCAGTGACGACGGGACGCTGCAGGATTGCGGCAGTAAGGCGAGAGCATCGCTCGACGCTTTCCTTCAGAATGCTTCGGAGCCGACGCCGGGCAGCGGCGACTGGTCGGCCTATTCCAGAAACGGTCCGGATGGAACGCCTACGGCGGCCGCGGCGGTGCGCTGCTACGCGCTGCCCAAGGGCTACGTCGTGACATTTACCTGCGCCATCGTGTCCCCGGCCAGCCCTTATACCTCCGACGCGCTCTGCCTCAACATCGCGCATAAGTTTTACGGTGGCGCGATTACGTCGCTGGCGCCGATTCCCACGCCCTCTCCCATTCCGACGGGATGCGCTACTAATAGTCTGGTCGGCACCTGGGGGTCCGACGACAAGCCCGGGTTCACGTTCAAAATGGAGCTCAACGGCGACTTAACCGACAGCGACGGCGTTTCGGGTAACTGGATTCTCAAAGGCAACACCGCCGTTCTCACTTACTACGGCGAGCACTCGATGACGCTCTCCGCGGACGGAAAGCACTTGCACGGCGGAGGATACAGCCTCACGCGCAAGTGCTGAGCCGTCAACGCTTAGGTCTTCTCCGAGACGATGGTCAGCGTCTGTTGATCGACGCTGTAGTTCCCCGCCGAGACGAGGTTGTTGGGATAGGCGCAGATCACGCTGTTGTTCGGGCCGTAAATCACTACGAGGTTGGGCGCTCCGCAGGACGTCTGCGTTAAGTTGTAACTCGAAAGCAGTTTGGCGCCGGGGCTCTCCGGCTGAGCTTGGTACGACGTATAGGTGGCATTATTGGCGGCGACGATCGATCCGTAGACCGCCGCGCTCGTGGCACCAATCGCGAATGCGCCCCAGAAGCCCCCGCCCCAATAATACGGCGCCGGGTACCACGCGTACCCGCCGTTCCATCCCCACACTCCGTGATAGACGGGATTCGTTACGACGGCGCCGTGATAGACGTAGCCGTTGTTTGCGTAGGTGCTCGAATGATACGTCTGGCCCCAGGCGTTGGTGGCGGTCCCGGAACCAGAGTACGTGTGATTGTACGTGTTGCCCGAGCCGCTCGTGTTGTACGAACCGTACGGATTACTACCGCTGCCGCTGTGATTGTAATTTCCGGAGTTGTAGTTGCCGTTCGTGCTGCTGCTGTGCGTGCCGTAGCCGTTGGAGCCCGTGCTGCTGTGATAATA
>CAZMPP010000293.1:0-3475 GCA_964568035.1 uncultured bacterium | reverse complement strand
TCATCGAGCAAATCGCACCGACGCTCAAAGGCCGCACCGGCGGATACACGCGCATCACCAAGACGCGCGTCCGCAGCGGCGACGCCGCCGAGCTGTCCCTAATTGAACTGGTGAAGTAAAGCCGTCAACCTGAGCGCAGCGCCACGTAGTGACGCGCAGTCGAAGGAGTGGCTGGCTTGGTGTCACCATGGCTACCTACAAAACCGAAGCCCGCGAACTTGACGCGGAAATACTCGACGCAATCGACGCTTGGACTACCGAAGGCCGCTCGCTGGACGACGCGGCCTTCAACGCTCTCGCGCTTCGGATCTTCGCCCACCAGCTCCGGTATAACGAACGCTACGCGCAGTATTGCGCGCAACTCGGCGTAGCGCTCGAAGCGATGCCGGCGTCGTGGGAAGGCATTCCCGGCGTCCCCGCCGCCGCGTTTAAGGAAGCGGCCCTTAGCACTTTCGACCCCGCACGCGCCGCCCTTGCCTTTGAAACGAGCGGCACGACGGGCCGCACCCCCGGCCGCCACTACATGGAAACGACGGCGCTGTACGACGCCGTGCTGCTCGGCGGCTTCGACCGCTTCATGCTTCCCGATGGCGCGCGTTTGCGATACTTCAATCTGGTGCCCGACCCGCTCGAGCGCCCGCAATCGTCGCTTGGCTACATGATGGCGCGGGTCTCCGCCCATCGCGGAACCGGCGATACCGGCTGGTACCAGCGCGGCGACTCCCTCGACGTCGATAGCCTCATCCGCGACTTGCGCGGCGCAATCGCGGTATCGCAGCCCGTCTGCATAGCAACTACCGCCTTCGGTCTGCTCTACACGCTCGATGTGATGGAACGAGCCGGCGTAGCGCTCGACCTCCCGAGAGGATCCCGGATAATGGAGACCGGCGGCTTCAAAGGCCGCACGCGAGTAATAACGCGCGACGACCTTTACGCTCGCAGCTCCGCGCTGCTCGGCATATCCCCCGATACGATCGTCGCCGAGTACGGGATGACCGAGTTAACCTCGCAGTATTACGACGTCAACGCAACGACGCGCGCCAAGAGCGGACCGCCGTGGTTGCGCGCGCGCGTCGTCGGCCCCGACCGCCGAACGCTGGCCAACGGTAAGACAGGCTCCCTGCTGCACGTCGACCTCGCCAATCGCGCCTCGTGCATCGCCGTTCAAACCGACGACCTCGGCATACGTGAAGGCGATGGTTTCGTTTTGCTCGGGCGCGAGCGGGAAGCCGAGCCTCGCGGCTGCTCGCTGGACGCCGAAGAGTTGCGCGAACGAACCGCCCGAACCTAACGCTTAGGGCTAACCACGGCGGCGATCAGATTTAGCGACGTCTGCAGCAATAACTGCTTGTAAGCGGCGCCGCCTTCGGGATACCGCCAAAAGTCGACGACTCGATCCTCGTAAATCGACGCGGCGGTGCGGCATTCACTGCGCTTCGCAAAAATGGATCACTACCCGTATTCTACGTTAGCTCCCACTACGGCCAAGCATCTGAGTAATTGATCGAATAACTGCGCACGCCTTGTTAGTTGAAGCAAGCCGTGTTAAGATACTTAAGATTCGCTGAGAACGCAGAGCGGGTGACTATTTACCCCTCTGTTAACTCGGCGAATGTTAGTTTACGAAACTGAGAGCCGATTCGTAAGGCTACATAATCTCGGGTTACTCTTTCCTTTGCCGCGGCGAGCGGCGAGGCGTACGAAAGTAGCCTTGTTCGCTCGCGTTCGAAACTTGGAGGACGCGTTCATGCATAAGCTCTTAGCCGCACTGGTTGCCGGTGCAGCACTCGCTGCTTGCTCCAACAACGGGGCCGCCCCAGCCGCACCGTTTTCATCGGCACTATCGCCGACGGGTGTTGCACCGAAGTTCGTCGCCGCTATCAAAGCGGCTCGTCCCGCTCATCGCAAACCCGTGACCACGGGTAGTTGGCATCCGGATCTGTTCGTGGACGATAACGGCAGCCGTACCGTCGATGCCTACAAATATACCAACGCGCAGCAGTGGAACAACTACCACGGCGACATTGATGGAAGCGCGGGAATCAGCGATCCGGACGGCAACTGGGTTGGCGTCGGCGGCGTGAATTATACCTCGAAATGGTTGTTCGTCGCCAATCCACTCGGCGTAACGGTGCAGGAGTATAAGGACGGTCAATCTACCTCGCCGTCATTCACCTACACTACCGGCCTGACCGACCCGGTCAACGTAACTTCGGACAAATCGATGAATCTTTACGTGGCCGATTTTAACGGCGGCTTCGTCAACAAGTATACGATCAACCAAAACGTAGTTACGGCAACGTGCTTCCCCGGCGGCAGCGTCGAAGGGGTCGCGGTAAGGTCGGCGACCGGCGACGTCTACGTCTCCTACAACGACAGCCTCAACGTAGGCCACATCATAAAATACCCAAACTTTATGAGCAGCTGCAGCGGCACGCCGGTCGCCACCGCCATAACGTTTGGCACGCTCGGCGGAATCATAATGGACCCCAACAACCGGCTCTTGGTCTGCGACCAGACCAACGCCGTGGTAGATCGCCTGAGCGGAGCCGGATTCAATACGCTCAGCGCCACCTACGGAGTTGGCTATGTGTCAGATCCATTGCACGCGACTCTCAATCGTACCGCAAGCGGTGGTGCCAACCGACTGTATGTGAGCGATCCGGCGCTTAACACGGTCTGGGTCTTCGGCTATCCAGGCGGTGCATATCAAAGCAAGCTCGACTCCAGCACGATACCCCCGCTCAACATACCGATGGGCGCGGTTCGTTGGAAGAACTTTAACTCGTAGCCTGCCCCCTTAGTCGCTGCTGCTTGAAAGGAATCAACCAATGCGCGGCTTGTCCAGAACTCTTGGCGTCGCGATACTCGGCGCTCTGCTCTCGTCATGCATGGGCAGCGGGCTGCCTTCCCAGAGCGGATCCGCGCCCCGCGTGGCAGCGCGATCGCCCGGGGGCAACCTACCCGTTGCAGCCCCTCGTATGCGTCCCGACTGGAGCATGACGCAGGGAATATTTGTAACCGACCAGGCGGCCGGAGACGTCCGTGCTTTGAAGCATTGTGGAAACGGCCTGATTTGCGCCCCAACGTTTACCTTCAATAATGGAATCAATCAGCAGTTGGGAGCTTGGTCCGACCATCACTATCTCTATGTTACGAACGGCAACGCGACGGTTACGGAATATAAACCGAATCCGGTGCAGACCTTTACCTACAGCACCGGCTTGAACTTCCCGCAAGATGTGGTGACCGACCGGCAGCGCCACGTGTACGTAGCTGACTATGGATGCTGTAATACCGGCTCGATCAAAGAGTACAAGCACAATAACAACAACATCTTCGCGCAGTGCTCGACGCCCTTTTACTTAGGTCCGTACGGCATCGCCATCGACCGGAGTGGCGACGTGTTTGTTTCGTGGTCCGACTACATTAGCGGCCACGTTTCCGAGTACGTTGGAGGCTTGAGCGGCTGCAA
>CAZMPP010000292.1:0-3502 GCA_964568035.1 uncultured bacterium | reverse complement strand
AAAAAGCCGACGAGGGTGACGTTGAACTCGCGCGCGAGTTCGACCGCCAAGCTGCTCGGCGCGGAAACGGAACAGACGATGGGAATTCGCGCCATCACGCTCTTCTGAACGATCTCGTAGCCGGCGCGGCCGCTCACCATCAGGATGCAGCTCTCGAGCGGAAGGCGCGAGCCGAGCAGCGCCCAGCCTACGATTTTGTCGACGGCGTTATGGCGCCCGACGTCTTCGCGCACCGCCAGCAAGGCACCCCGCTCGTCGAAGAGTGCCGCGGCGTGAAGCCCGCCGGTCGCGGCAAAGACGCGTTGTCCTTCGCGCATTCTCTGAGGAAGCTCGTAGAGCAGGTCCGGCGCAACGCGCAGGCCGTCGTCGAGCGGCGTAACGCCCAGATCGCGCAGCGAGTCGATCTGCGCGCGACCGCAGACGCCGCAGGCGCTGCTGGTCACGAAGTGGCGCTCGAACCGCGATGCATCCACCTTTGCGGCCCCACTCGACAACTCGACGTTGACGATATTGTAACGCTGCTCGGGATCGATTAGGGGATCGATGCAGTAGTCCATGGCAACGAGGTCCTCGCGCCGGCGGACGATCGCTTCGCCGTAAACAAAACCGGCCGCCAGCTCGAAGTCGTTTCCCGGCGTGCGCATGGTAATCGCCAGCGTATTTGTGGCTCCGCCGGAAACGAGGCGGATCTCTAACGGTTCTTCTCCGGCGACGTCGTCGCGCTTAGCGGCACGCTGCGCGCCGTCGAGCGCGATTACATCGACCTCGACGCTTCGCCCCGGCCGAACCGTTTCCACTATTCCTCCGGACGGTTCTGCACGTAGGTGTAGCCGAAGCGCCCCTTGATGCAGAGATGACCGCGCGTCACCTCGTTTTCGATCGGCGACGTGACTTTGACGATGGAGTTGTCCTGAACGTGCAGCGTTAACGTGCAGCCGACGCCGCAGTACGAGCAGATCGTATCGGTGCGGGTTTGACGCCCTTCGTCCCACTCGCCGCGTTCCCGCAAGTCGTGCTCCGACGAGAACATCAACGCGCCGGTCGGACAGACGCCGATGCAGTTGCCGCAATACACGCAGGCCGAATCGGGCAGCGGAACGTCGAACTCGGTGGCGATGTGGGCGTCGAACCCGCGCCCGGCGACGGCAATGGCGAAGGTATTTTGCGCGTCGGCTCCGCAGGCTTCGACGCACTTGTAACAGAGAATGCACTTGGCATAGTCGCGTACGTAAAGAGCGTTGTCCACCTTTACCGGCTGCGCGACGGTAGCGCGCTCGTCTCCGTAGCGGTTAGAATCGGCACCGTACTCTGCGCAGTAGCGCTGCGCATCGGGAGCGGTCGAGAGATCGACCGACGAGCCGAGAAACTCAAGCACCATCTTGCGGCTGTGACGCACCCGCTCGGTATCCGTGCGCACCGCCATCCCGGCCTCGGCGCGGCGCGCACAGGCCGGAACCAGCACGCGCGAACCCTCAAGCTCGACGACGCAGACGCGGCAGGCATTGACCGGAGTCAGGGATTCGAGATAACAGAGCGTCGGCGTATCGGTTCCTACGCTCTTGCAGGCGTCGAGAATCGTCGAGCCCTCCGTGACGCTTACCGCCTCGCCGTCAATGGTGAGCTCGATCACGACGGCGACTCCGCGAAGCAGCCCAGACGCTTGCGTGCCGAGTCGATGGCATTGGCGGCCGTTTGACCCAGGCCGCAGATCGAAGCGTCGCGCATCGCCGCGCCGATCTCGTCGAGCAGCGTCAAATCGAGCGTGCGTCGCCCACCGGCGTCATCGTGCGAGAGACGCTCGAGCGCCTCTTCCTGCCGAACCGTGCCGACGCGACAAGGAACGCACTGCCCGCACGACTCGTCCCGGAAGAAGCGCGCGATCCGGCGCAGGATCGCCGTCAGATCAACGCTCTCGTCGTAGAGCATGACGACGCCCGAACCGAGCGTCGCGCCGGCGGCGCGCGCGTCTTCGAACGTCAACGGCATCTCCAAAAGTTCCGAACCTCCCATCGTGCCGGCGGCGCCGCCGAGCAGCATTCCCTGCAAACGGCGATTCGCGGGCATTCCCCCGGCCATCGCGACGAGCGCGCCGAGTGTGGTGCCATGCGGCACTTCGTAGACGCCGGGGCGCTCGATAGCACCCGAAAGGCAGAAGAGACGCGTGCCCGTGGATCCGGGCGTTCCGATCTTGGCGAACGCCGCGCCGCCGTCGCGCAAAATCCACGGCAGGTTGGCCAGCGTCTCGACGTTATTGACGACCGTGGGCTTGCCGAAGAGTCCGGCCTCGACCGGAAAGGGCGGCTTGTTACGGGGCTCGCCGCGCTTGCCTTCGATCGAGTTAAAGAGGGCCGTCTCTTCACCGCAAATATACGCGCCGGCGCCGCGCCGGATTTCGATGTCGAAGCGTACGCCCGCGCCCATCACGTCGTTACCGAGCAATCCCGCCGCACGCGCCGCGGCAATGGCGCCGGAGAGACGCTCCGCTGCCAGCGGATACTCGCCGCGCACGTAGATGAAGCCGCGTTCGCTTCCCACCGCGTACGCCGAGATCGTCATGGCCTCCACGATGGCGAATGGATCGCACTCCATCAGAACGCGATCTTTAAACGTTCCGGGCTCCGATTCGTCGGCATTGCAAACGAGATAGTGCGGGCGCACCGGGGCGCGTGCGACGGCGTCCATCTTGCGTCCGGTGGGGAATGCCGCGCCGCCGCGGCCGAGCAGATTCGAGGCGGTGATCTCGGCGATGACGCCCTGCGGCCCCATTTCCAGGGCCGCGCGCAGTCCTTCGTAACCACCGTCGCCGCGATAGGCATCGAGGTCGGTCGGATCAATGCGCCCGACGCGGCGCAGCAATCGCAGCGGCGATCCTCCGATTTGCGGAGGGCCGTCGTCGTGCGGCGTTTCACCCGCGAGCGCGGCGGTAACCAGCGCCGCACTTGCCGGAGCGATGCGTCCGAACGACGGTGCCGTTCCGGCTTGGCGAGTCATCGCTGCGGGGGCGCGATCGCAGAGTCCCAAGCACGGACTGCGCAGCCACGTGGCGCCGTTCGCTGACGTTACGCCGGGCGGTCCCGCCGTCGCTTCGAGCGTCTTACAAAGCTCCGCAGCGCCGGCGCATAAACAGGCGATGTCGTCACAGACCTCAACGACACGCGCGGCACGTGGTGTCGTGGAGAAGAACGCATAGAAGGTAGCAACGCCATAGACGTCGGCCGGAGCGACGCCGAGCCGCTCGCCGGCGTAGTTTACGCCGCCCGGACTGATCCAACCAATTCGGTCGTGCAGCGCGTGGAGCATCGGTAAAACCAGCGCCCGGCCGATATCACCTCTTCCACGCAAGGCGTCGTCGATTGCGGCGCGCTCGTCGGCGCTGGCCGTAGCCGACGTAAAGTGAAGGTCAGGCACCCGTCTCAATCCGCACGGCAGCGGCCTTGAACTCGGCGGTTCCGGATTTGGGATCCGTCGCGTCGATCGTCAAAAGGTTGGTGGCGATCTCGTC
>CAZMPP010000291.1:0-3517 GCA_964568035.1 uncultured bacterium | reverse complement strand
TCGTGTGGGCGAGGACCGACGACGGCATTCGCGGCTTCCTCGTTCCGCGCGGCACTCGCGGTTTTCACGCTAACGACATCCACCGCAAGCTTTCACTGCGCGCGTCGGTCACCAGCGAGTTGGTGCTCTCGGATTGCCGCCTCCCCGGCGAAGCGCTTTTACCGCTCGGCGAAGGCCTGGGCGGCCCGCTGGCGTGTCTCAACGAAGCGCGCTACGGCATCGTCTGGGGCGCGATGGGCGCGGCGCGAGCCTGTTATGAAACGGCGCTTGAGTACAGCAAGACGCGCGTGCAGTTCGATCGTCCCATCGGCGGCTATCAAATCACGCAGCAGAAGCTGGTGGACATGCTCCTCGAGCTCGACAAAGGTGCGTTACTCGCGCTGCACCTGGGCCGATTAAAAGACGAAGGCCGGCTGCATCCCGCGCAAGTCAGCTTCGCTAAACTCAACAACGTACGCGAAGCGCTGCGCATCGCGCGCGAAGCGCGCACGATCCTGGGCGCGAACGGCGTGACGCTCGAATATCCGGTAATCCGCCACATGAATAACTTAGAATCGGTCCTAACCTACGAAGGCACCAGCGAAATGCACGCCCTAATCGTAGGCAAAGAAATAACCGGTCTCGCCGCCTTCACCTAGCTAGCGACGAAGACAACCCTACAGCCGTGTGACCGTCGCCAACCACGCCGGCGCGCCGCGCTCGTCGTGGAATCTGGTAAGAACGCGTTCCGCTTCGATCGCTTCCACGCGCCAACTATCGCCGGCGTCAAACGCTGCCCGCAGGTCCGGCTCACTCACCGGATGCGGCCCAACATCGGGACCGACGTCGCTAAAACAGAGAATGAAGAGCCGCCCCCCGTGCTTTGTCACCGACGCGAGGCTCGCGACGTATTGCGACCGTTCCTCGCCGTCAAAAGTGTGGAAGAGCCCAGAGTCGAGAACCGTGTAGAACGATCGCCCCAACGCCTGCAACCGTAAACCATCGGCCGCAGCAAACTCCGCCTCGATCCCCCGTTGAGCGGCTTTCTCACGGGCCATCGCCAGCGCCGTCTCGGCCACGTCCACGCCGAGGACCGGCAAGCCAAGCGTCGCAACGTGGAGGGCGTTCTCGCCGGTTCCGCAGCCCGCATCGAGAACCGCCTTGGCAAACCGGCCCCCGGATGCCAATCGGGCAATCGCCGGCTGAGGCCGCCCAATATCCCAGGGGGCGGGGCCGTCGTGGTAAGATGCATCCCAAGGCCTTCCCGAAAGGCGCTCGTGACTCGTCGGCCGCCTGTCCATTTTTGTCCCTTTCTCCTCGTCGGCCAACGCTTCGCGCTTGACCCAGGCGCCGCGCCTTGATATATTTCGAAAGTTGCCGTTGACGCAGCTAATACGCCTGGCACCGTGTGCTTGTACCTGACCCATCAACGAAAGCGAGACAATGAAGAACATCCTGGGCCGTAAGATCGGGATGACGAGCGTCTTCACGGAAGACGGGCGTTCGGTTCCGGTTACGGTAATCGCGGCGGGCCCCTGTACGGTCGTGGAACGCCGGACCAGGGAGCAGCACGGCTATGATGCGGTCGCGCTTGGCTTCGAGTCCGTGAAGAAACGACGCGTCACGCGTCCCCTCGCCGGACACTTCAAGAAGAACAACGTCGAGCCCGTGCGCTTTGTCCGCGAGTTTCGGGACGGCATCGACGGCGTGGAAGCCGGTCAGAGCATAACCGTCGCCGACTTCGAGGCCGGCGATCGCGTAGACGTGGTGGGCATCTCTAAGGGTCACGGCTTCTCGGGCGGCATCAAGCGACACAACTTTTCCGGGGGCGGCGCCAGCCACGGCTCGATGATTCATCGCCAGCCCGGCTCCAACGGCGACACCAACGCCGGCCGCACAGTTAAAGGAAGCCGCCGGCCCGGCCACTACGGCGTCGACCGCACCACGTTGC
Organism: uncultured bacterium; assembly: GCA_964568035.1. Taxonomy (GTDB): domain Bacteria; phylum Vulcanimicrobiota; class Vulcanimicrobiia; order Vulcanimicrobiales; family Vulcanimicrobiaceae; genus Cybelea. Next base: position 1,587 of record CAZMPP010000291.1, on the reverse strand, counting down.
AGAATCTCGAAGTGGTGCGCGCCGACAGCGAGCGCAATCTGCTTCTCGTTCGCGGCGCGGTGCCCGGCGGTAAGAACGGGTTGCTGATGGTCCGTCAGAGCGTCAAGGCGCGTAAGGCGAAGTAATGGCCAACATTATCAACGCTACCGGCGCCGTGGTCGGAGAACGCAGCGTCCCCGAAATTTTTCAGGGCGACTTCAGCGGCAAGCTGTCCGTCATATATCGTGCCGTTCATCGCGAGTTCGCCAATCCGCGCGCCGGTACGGCGTCCACGCTCAAGCGCGACGAAGTCCGCGGCGGCGGACGCAAGCCATGGCGCCAAAAAGGCACCGGTCGCGCTCGCCAGGGTTCGATCCGCTCGCCGCAGTGGCGGCATGGCGGCGTCGTCTTCGGCCCGCAGCCGCGCAGCTATGTGGAATCCCTCAATAAGAAGGAACGCAAGCTCGCCTTTGTAGCGGCCCTCGCGGACCGATTCCATAACGATGCGGTCACGCTGCTCGATGCCGCCGATTTCAGCATCGCCAAGACGGCCGGCTTCGCCAAGCTGCTCTTTGGCAGCGCGAAGGCGGCGCGCACCGGCCCGAGCACGTTGATCGTCTGCAATGTCGACGAGCCCAACGCCGTAGCGATCGAACGCGTCAGCCGCAACTTACAGCGAGTCGGCCTAACCCACGACGGCGCCCTCGATGTCAAGGACGTGCTGAGCTACGAGCGCTTGATCTTTACCACCGCCGCCTATGACGCGATCGCCGAGCGTCTGTCCGGCATGCAAGGAGAGAGCCGATGAACGCTCGCGACGTAATCGTTGCGCCGCGCATCACCGAGAAGGCCATGGCCGACGCGCTGGTCCAGCAATACACCTTCGTCGTGCATCCGGAGGCGACCAAGACCCAGATCCGTCACGCCGTCGAAGAGATTTTTAAAGTCAACGTCCTTGCAGTCAACACCGTCAACGTTCGCGGCAAATCGCGCACTTTCGCGCGGAAGGGCCGGCGTACGACCGGGCGGCAGAGCGACTACAAGAAGGCCATCGTGACCATCAAGCCGGGCCAGAAGATCGAGCTCGGCGGCGTCAACTATTTCGAGCAATAAACATGCCAGTTAAAAAATATCGACCGACTTCCCCGGGTAGGCGCTTCATAACCACGATCGACTTCAAAGATCTCTCGAAGGTCGAGCCGGAGCGTTCGCTGGTGGAAGTGCGCAAGAAACACGCCGGCCGCAACAATAACGGCCACATCACCGTGCGCCATCGCGGCGGCGGCACGCGGCGTCTCTACCGCATCATCGACTTCAAGCGGTCCAAAGACGGCGTTCCCGCCAAAGTAGCGACGATCGAGTACGATCCGAACCGCTCTTGCCGGATCGCACTCTTGAACTACCGCGACGGCGAGAAGCGCTATATTCTCGCGCCGCTTTGCCTGCAGGTCGGCGACAAGATTGAATCCGGGCCGGCGGCCGACATCAAAATCGGCAACGCGCTGCCGATTCGTAATATTCCCGTCGGCACGGTGATTCACAATATCGAGCTCCGTCCCGGTCAGGGCGGCAAGCTGGTGCGCTCTGCCGGCGTCTCCGCGCAGCTGA
>CAZMPP010000290.1:0-3556 GCA_964568035.1 uncultured bacterium | reverse complement strand
TGGCCCCCGAAGACGCCGCCCGTGCCGGCGAACGGGCGAGCAACATCTCGCAGGCGATGCTGGTGCGCGCGCTGCGGATCTTTACCGAGGCGCTGGCGCTGGCACGCTCCGGCGGCAACGCCCGGCTCGAGTTGGAGACCGCGCTGCTGCGCTTCGTTCTCGCCGGTGAGGATTCGACGCTCGACGCGCTCTCGGCGCGCCTGGCCGCTTTGGAGGAGGGCTTGCCGGTCACCGCAGCCGCCCCGCCATCCATCGCCCCCCCGTCGACTGACGCCTCTCCATTGCCAGCGCCGGTCTCTCCGGAGTCTGCGCCGGAGGCGCCTATGAACGCTCCCGCCGCCGCTCCCCCTGCCGGCGCACCCGTGCCGGCGAAAGCGAGCGGGATGCCGGCAGCCCTCTCGCTGCAAAAAGTGCGCGCCGCCTGGCAAACTATTCGCGGGAAAGTCGAAGGCGAGCGGCCACCGCTGCGCGCGCCGCTTTCGCGCGCTACGATCGAATCGCTGGAGAGTAACGCGATCGTTCTAAAGCTGCCGGATACATGGAGCGCCGGCGCGCTGCGCGACTACGCGCCGCTGATCGAGAAGGCCGTGGCCGACGTTTTGGGCGTCGAACTCAAGGTCGTGCTGCGCGTCGACGCAAGCACCGGACGCGCAAAAAGCGCATCGCGCGGCGGCGAACCGGCGGCGCCGGCAAAAGACGGCGACGACGCCGACGCGCTTTTCGAATACGCCAACGAACGAATCCGGTAGGGATTAAGGAGAACGATGAATCAGGCGCAGTTGATGGCTCAGGTCAAGAAGATGCAAACCGAGATGGCCAAGGCCCAAGAAGAGCTGGCGGAAACGATCGTGAGCGGCAGTGCGGCCGGCGGCGCGGTGACCGTCGACGCGACCTGCGACCGGCGAATCAAACGCGTGCGCATCGGCAAGGAAGCCGTCGACCCCGAAGATATCGAGACGCTCGAAGATCTGGTCGCTGCCGCCGTCAATGACGCATTGCGAAAGGCCGGCGAAACGGCGGAAAAACGAATGGCGTCGGTTACCGGCGGTATGCGCGTTCCCGGATTGATGTGAAAAGCGTCGCGGGTCCGATCTCCGCTTTAATCAACGAACTCAGCAGACTTCCCACGATCGGCCCCAAGACCGCGGCGCGCCTCGTCTTCTACTTATTGAATCGCCCGCGCCACGAAGCGCAGAGTCTTGCCGAAGCGATCCTGGCCGTTAAGGATAACGTCCGCTTCTGTTCGATCTGCTACTCGCTGGCCGAGTCGGACCCGTGCGAGTTCTGCAGTGACGACCGGCGCGACGGCGGCGTGATCTGCGTCGTTGCCGAAGCGAAGGACGTGTATGCAATCGAGCGCACCGGCGCGTTCAAGGGACGCTATCACGTGCTCGGCGGCTTGATCTCGCCGATGGACGGCATCGGTCCCGGGCAACTTCACACCAAGGAGCTGATCGAACGCGTCGGCGCTGAAGATCCGCGCGAGATCATCTTGGCAACCAATCCTAACGCCGAGGGCGAAGCTACCGCGCTCTATCTCTCGCGGCTGCTCTTGCCGCTTGGCGTTATTGTCTCACGGTTAGCGTATGGGCTGCCGATCGGTGGAGATCTCGATTACGCCGACGAGATGACGATCGCCAAAGCTTTGGAAGGCCGGCGCGCGCTCTAGCGATCGAAGTGTTCCGTCCGGCACGACCGTCCGGCGCTGACGAATGGTCTAATCCCGTTTGATTAGGGCGTGCTTTTTGCCGCCGGGCTATGATGCGTGCATAGCCGGGTGGGGGTGCAAGAGGCGTCGCGAATGCAGTTCCGCGGCGCCTCACCTCATAGGCCGGACTCGCAACCAAGCGTCAAGGCGTCTCCCACGCGGACCGTGCCCGGGTCGATGACGTCGCAGTAAATCCCCATCGTATTGTCGCGCTGCTGGGCGACGTAGCGAAGAATTTCGGGGTCGCTCGTCCCGCCTTCGGGGTTATAGGTGATGACGACGCACCGCCCGATGGGCGCGCGCACGCGCATTCGTACCTCACCGAGGCGCAACTCTCTGTCCGTCAAGCTCGGCTCGTCGAAGTCGAAACCGGGTGCTGCAGTAATGAAGAAGTTCGGCCGGAAGCGCTGCCACTCGACGCGATAACCGACGTGCGCGCTCAGCGCGTCGAGCCAACGATCCACGATGATCGAAACCGGCGCGTCGTCGAAGAACGGACCGTCGCCTTCCAGGGAAACGGCGGCGCCGCGCTCGGCAGCGGCCGCCGTTGCCGCATCGGGATCGGCGATCAGATGCAGGCCCTCGTGTTCTTTGCCGCGATAGGTTTTGCCGGTGCGGACGGGGCCGTCACAAACGACGAACGCGCGCTGCCGGTCGCCGCGCAGGCCGTTGGAATCGACGGCAATTTCTTCGAGCGCTTCACCGCGCAAGCTCTTGACGGGAAAGCGGCGCATCGCGTCGAGCCTCCCAAGAAGCAGCTCGACGCGTTCTCGCTCGTCTCGTTCTATAACTATTTGCGCAGCTTCCGGAGTAAGTCGCGGGCAAAGCGCATCGCGTCGTCTTTGGTGCGGTCGTAGAGCGTCGCCGCCTCACCCTTGGTCATGTGATGTCCCTGTTCCATGAAGAATGTAACGCCTTCGCCGACGACGATGGTGCCGGCGTAGGCGATTGCGCCCTTGATCGCGATTCCCGCCACCGGAACGAAGCCGGATAGTTCGCGCGCCAGCGTGCGCCAGCCGAATCCGCCGCCGATAATCGGCAAGAGCTGCCAGGTACGGTGCATATCGGGGTCGCGGCCGTAGGCCGCCTCGATGTGCAGCATCAGCATGACTTGAATGCCGGTGATCGCCACGATGTCGCCGGCCGAAGCGAAGGCGCCCAGTACCAAACCGACGACCGGTATGTGATCGACCACGGCACTGGCCAGCGCCACCTTGAGCGCGTTGTTCGCGGCATCGCGGGTTAGTTTTGCTGCGATGGTCTCCCGCAGCGCCGGAAGATGGCGGCCCACCGCGATCTCGACGCCGCCCGCGCATTCGACGAGATGCGGAAAGAAGCGTCCCCGCAGCGCTTCGCGAGTAAGCGCCGGAACGACGTACTCGCACGACGCCCCCGCCGCCGGCGCCGCCGACGGACTCGACGGAACGGCATCGGCATCGACGGTGAGCGTAAGAATGGGCGCGCGCAGGGCTGCCAGCATGCTCAGGTCGGCTGCGGCGGCATCGCCGCGGCGGCCGAGGAAGATGACGGCGCGCACCTCAGCTGGGTTAGTCACCAGCGGCGCGCCGACGGGGACGGTCTCGAGACAGGCGGCCGCTTCGAACGGCACGCCGTCTTCGTGTCCGAAGAGCAAGAGTCCGCGCAACTCGGCAACCAGCGCCGGATCGCCGCAGAGCAGAAAACGGAACGGCTTGCGTACGTGCGCCTGGATCGCGCGCACGTCGAGTCCTTTACGGACGAGCATGAAAAGGTTACGGGCGTCGCCGGCGATCGCCATGTGGATTTCCTCCTAGAGTCCGAGCTTGTTGAGATCGACGGCCAGCGTGCCGTCGGCCTTACGCAGTTCTT
>CAZMPP010000289.1:0-3557 GCA_964568035.1 uncultured bacterium | reverse complement strand
CGTCCCGGTCAGGGCGGCAAGCTGGTGCGCTCTGCCGGCGTCTCCGCGCAGCTGATGGCCAAGGAAGACGAGTACTCGCAGGTACGCATGCCCTCGGGCGAAGTGCGCCGGATTCACATCGACTGCCGCGCGACCATCGGCCAGATCGGCAACATCGAGCACGAGAATCAAGTGATCGGTAAGGCCGGCCGCATGCGGCACCTCGGCAAGCGTCCGAGCGTGCGCGGCATCGCGATGAACCCGGTCGACCACCCGCACGGCGGCGGTGAGGCTCGTTCGACGTCGGGACGCCCGCCGACGACGCCGTGGGGCCAAATGACTATGGGCAAAAAGACGCGCCGCAACAAGCGTACCAACAAGATGATCGTCCGCCGGAGAGGCTCTAAGTAAATGGCTCGTTCGCTAAAAAAGGGTCCCTTCGTCGCCGACCATCTCGTGCAGAAGATCGAGAAGCTCAACGAAACGCGCGAACGCCGCGTCATCAAGACGTGGAGCCGCGCCTCGACGGTGCTGCCGTCAATGGTCGGACACACCATCGGCGTGCATAACGGCAAGACGCACATTCCGGTCTACATCAGCGAGAATATGGTCGGGCATAAGCTCGGCGAGTTCGCGCCGACGCGCCACTTCCGCGGCCACGGCGGTGACAAAGCGACGGTGAAAACGTGAACGATCGCGCCCCGCAGGCCGTAGCGCATCTGCGCTTCGTCCGTACCGCCCCGCGCAAGCTGCGCCGGGTGGCCGACGCCATTCGCGGTAAGAGCGTTCGCGAGGCGTTGGCATTGCTGCAGTTTTCCGATGTCTTCGCCGCCGAGCCGATCCAGAAGCTCGTGCGCAGTGCCGTCGCCAATGCCGGCAACAATCACGACATGAACGCCGACGAGCTCTATATCACCCGCATTACCGTCGACGGTGGTCCGGGCGGCCGTTTCACCAAGCGCCTCGATCCGCGCGCGCAAGGGCGCGCCGCGTTCAAGCGCAAGCGCCTGTCGCACGTTACGGTCATTGTGAGCGAGACTCCGCCGAAGAAGGCGCGCAAGCGCCCTGGCGCGTCGGTACAGGCCGCGCGGGTAACGCGTCGCGCCGCGGCGGCAGCGCCACCGGAGAAGGGCGCTCGAAAGAAACGCAGCACGCGCAAAGCCGTCGCCGCTGCAGCTCCGATCACCCCGGCTACTCCGGCTCCGGCCACAGAGGAAGCGTAATTGGGACAGAAGATTCACCCGGTCGGCATGCGGCTGGGCATCACCCGCACTTGGGATAGCCGCTGGTTCGAGAAGAAGCACTACGTCGATTGGCTGCACGAAGACATCGCCATCCGGAAGTCGTTCAATCGCTGGATGCGCTCCGCGTCGATCAGCAAGATCGAGATCGAACGGCGCGCCAATCAGGCGCGCGTCATCGTCAACACCGCCAAGCCGGGCATCATTATCGGTAAGCGCGGCGTCGGCATCGACGAGATCCGCAAGAACCTCGAGACGCTCACCGGCAAGAGCATTGCCGTAAACGTGATGGAGATCCAGCATCCCGAGCTCGACGCGCGCTTGGTGGCGCAGAACATCGTCGATCAGCTCGAGAAGCGCATCGCCTTCCGCCGCGCCATGAAACAGGCGATCATGCGCAGTATGCGGGCCGGCGCGCGCGGCATCAAGGTGCAAGTCTCCGGCCGTCTCGGCGGCGCGGAAATCGCGCGCACCGAGCACAACGCCGACGGCAAAGTTCCGCTGCACACGCTGCGGGCCGATATCGACTACGCTCAAGTCGAAGCGTTCACCACCTTCGGCCGGATCGGCGTAAAGGTGTGGATCTATCGTGGCGAGATTCTTCCCGACCAAGTTCGCGGTGACGGCGCTTTACGCGATCGTCCCGAGCGCGGTCGCGAACGCCGCGAGCGCGGTGGCCGGGGTCGTGGACGCGAGATGCGTCCGCCGATGACGCCGCGTCCAGCCGTCGCTTCACCGGAACCTGCTGCCGCGACAATGGAACCCGCGGCCGCAACACCGGAACCGGTTGCCGTTGCCGAGCCGATCGCTGTGGTCGAGCCGATGCTTCCGGCACCCGAACAAGTTGCCGCCGCACCAGAACCCGTTGCCGACGTTGTGGCGCCGGAGCCCGTCGCCGAAGCTAACGTACCGGAGAGTGTTCCGGAGCAACCCTCGCAGGAGGTGAGCGAGTAAGATGCTGACACCCAAACGCGTCAAGTGGCGTAAGGTGCAGCGCGGCCGCATGCGCGGTGCCGCGCAGCGCGGCAGTTCCTTGACGTTTGGCGATTTCGGCCTGCAAGCGATGGAGCCGTGTTGGATGACCAACCGGCAGATCGAAGCCGCTCGTATCGCGATGACGCGCCACATCAAGCGTGGCGGCAAAGTTTGGATCAAGGTTTTCCCCGACAAGCCGGTCACCAAAAAACCGGCCGAAGTCCGCATGGGTTCCGGCAAGGGAAATCCCGAGATGTGGGTCGCCGTCGTGCGCCCGGGCCGAGTGCTCTTCGAGCTCTCCGGCGTGGCGCCCAACGTTGCTCGCGAAGCGCTGCAACGCGCCGCGGCCAAGCTCCCCATCGGCACCAAGATCCTTGCGCGTGAGGAAGCATGAAACACAAAGAGCTTGAAGCATTGCGCGATCTCACGATCAACGAGCTGCAGCAAAAGGCCCGCGACGCCAAGTCGGAGCTCTTCAATCTCCGCTTTGCGCTGCGTACCGGCCACCTGACGGACTTCAGTAAGATCCGCGCGATGCGGCGCTCGTACGCCCAGATTCAGACCGTCATTAGCGAGAAGCGACTCGCCGAGGGAGAGCATGGAGCAGCCTAAAGAAGACTCGGCCGAGACCGTAGCGACGCAAAAGCCCGACCGGGGAACCCGGCGGGTAAAGCAAGGGCGAGTAGCATCCGACAAGATGGACAAGACGATCGTCGTCGTCGCCGAGACACGCGTGCCGCACCCCGCGTACGGCAAGATCGTTCGCAAGTCGACGCGCTTCAAGGCGCACGACGAGCGCAACGAGGCCAAGGTCGGCGACGTCGTGCGCATCGTCGAGAGCCGGCCGCTTTCGCGTGAGAAGCGCTGGCGCCTGATCGAGATCGTGGAGCGGGCGCGATGATTCAGCAAGAGACCCGGCTCAAGGTCGCCGACAACAGCGGCGCTCGCGAGTTACTCGTCATCCACATTAGCGGCGGCGGACGCCACGTTTACGCCCACGTCGGCGACATTATCGTCGGCACGGTCAAGAGCGCCATTCCCGGCGCGGCGGTCAAGAAGGGCCAGATCGTCAAGGCCGTGGTCGTGCGCACCAGCGCGCCGATGCGGCGCGTTGACGGCTCGGTCGTGCGCTGCGACGACAACGCCTGCGTCATCATCAAGGGAGAAAAAGATAATCTCGATCCGCGCGGCACGCGCGTCTTCGGCCCGGTTATGCGCGAGTTGCGCGAGCGCGGGTTCCTGAAGATCGCGTCGCTTGCACCCGAGGTCTTGTAACCATGAAAGCTACCATTTTAAAGGGCGACACGGTAATGATCCGGCGCGGTAAGGAGCGCGGTAAGCGCGGTACCGTTAAGGGCGTCT
>CAZMPP010000288.1:0-3566 GCA_964568035.1 uncultured bacterium | reverse complement strand
ACATCGCTGCCGCTCGCGAGCTGATTCGTTCCGGCCGCCTCGTCGGAGCCGCCGAGTCGGCTCTAGGCCGTCGACTTACAGGGTGATGTTGATCGAGAAATAGGCGTTGAACGGATTGGGCAGCACGAACGAGTTCGTGTCGGCGTACGCTGGAATGTAAGACTGCGCGAAGGCGGAGTTAAGCGCAACGCCGTTGGCCTTAACGTCGTTGGGAGACCTGCCATTGTAGAAGTTCGAGACGTAGTAGTAGTTGGAGATGTACCCGCAGGTAAAGCTATTGGGCGGGAACTGTTTGGTCCACGGCTCCGACGATCCGCCAAAACACGCGTTGACTAGGTTTGCCAGCAGCACGTTGGCTTTGATCCGCGGCGTCGCCTGATAGGACATCTGCAGGCTGAAGTTGAGCTGGCTTGGTTGCCGGAAAGTGCCGAAGTTATCGAAGACGCCGGTCTGCGGATTGGGGATATACAGTACGCCGGCAGAAGTGCCGTTCTGCGTCGCCGCCAGACCGCAGGTCGTATAGTCGGCCTGCAGCGGATTGGCCGGATCGATCATATGCGACGAGTTGTGCTTACACGTGCGTGGATCGATGCCCATCACGTCGGCCGGGTTGCCGTAAGGTTGGCCTTCGTTGAACGTCAGCGCCGGCGTGATTGCGAACTTGTTGTGCCGGTAGTTGACGATTGCGCTTACCACGTTGGGCGAAAGATAAGCGTAATCGAGGCCGACTGGATACCAGCCGTTGCGGTCGAGCAGCGGCTGCGTGTGCATCGCGTAGTACGGATTGAAGATCGGCTGGTGATACTTTGGCTTGATCTTGGTGCAGCTCGGATCGGGAAAAACGTTGCCGTGCTCGTCGCTCTCGTAGCATTGCGATCCGCCACCGGCCTTCGTCAGGCCGTTGAAGTTGGCGATGTCTTGATTGTACGGATCGAGCGGGTTGATGCTGGTCCCGGGATAGTTCGCCCATTTTTCGGCCGCGTTGGTATAGGTGTACGAAAGTAAGAACGAGAGCCCATTCTTGGAGAAATCACCTTTGGTAAATTCGAGCTCGACTCCGTCCGCGCGCTCGATACCGGTATTCAGGCCGCCGGTCAATCCGAACGGCAGCGAAATATTGTAGACCTGGTTGGTCGCGTAGCGGTAAAAGGGCGAGACCTTGATCGACATATCGGTGCCCTTAAAACGGCGCTCGTACGACGCGTCGTAGTTATCCGAATACTGGACTTGCGGATCGTGCTTAGGCGTCGTATAGCCATATTGCCAAAAGGCCTGAAAGAGATCGTAGGCTAGATTGTTGTCCTTGGCGTTGTACTGAACCTGGTAGGTCTCCGGCTCTTGCGCGTAGCGTCCGGCCGAGAAGCGCAACACGGTATCCGGGTTGAGCGTGTACGTCATCCCGAGGCGCGGCGTGAACGCGTAATCGGCCAGGGTCGGGCTATATTGATTGCTCAAAAGTAGATGCCCGTTCTTGCCGTCGGGGTGCACCGTCTGCACCGGGTGCGCCGGAACGGACTGGTCGACGGGACAGTTAAAGCCGATGAACGGAATCGGCGGCCGCCCGCTGGCCGGCGGCTGCGGAATAAAATAGGGCGACAGCGTCTGCGGGTTATAGCAGAACTCGCGTTGGCCGGCTAAGAACCAGAAATTCTGTCCGTTGTTGGCCGTGTTGGCGAGATTGTATTCGTAGATCTCGTCGCGCAGTCCGATATCAATGTTGAGCTGGTCGGTCGGATTCCAAAGATCTTCGAGCGCCAGCGCGGTGAAGTTCGGCGTTACGTTATTGAGAAATCCCGAGTCGCCCGTATACGTTACCTGCCACGTCGCGTTGCCGAACGGCGCTCCCGGCGTAGGGTCGGTAAACCAACCGCTGGTCGAGGGGTCGTTACATGGAGCGACGGCATGCGTTTTATAGTTGAAGCATTGCGAGCCATTGGTCAGGCTCGTCGCCGGCGTGTTGTTGAAGTTGTTGAAGTTCGTGTTGTTGTATCGATTGGTCGACGACGTGGTGTAGTTTGCGTCGAAGCTCAGTAGATGCTGTGCGTTGATCTGGTCGGAGAACGTGCCGGCTGCGCCGCGCGTATGCGCCTCGAGCTCGTAATCGTAGCTCGTTACCCCAAAGCCAAAGAATGGCGTGCCGTAACTGAGCGGGCTGGTCTGCAGCCAATCCGAGTAAAAACTGTAGCCGTAGATCCTGAAGTAGGCGTTCGATCCCATGTTGTGCTGGTATTGCAGCTTTAAGATCGAGGCATTATTCCAGAATGCGTCGCGCGCGTCGGACGGAACCGCCGAGAACGTACCCGGCGCGCACTGGCCGCCAATTTGTGGTACTCCCGAGAAATTATACGGGTTGAGATTGGCACAGCGGTTTCCCGGCGAGCCGGGATCGAAATACGGTATCGTCTTAAGACTGTTGGCATTTTGACCGAAATGCGTCCCGCTCGGCCAGGTGTAAAAATCGCCCCACACCTCCGGTACCGTTTTGCCGTACACCACTTGGCTGAGCTGGGTGATGACGTTCGGTCCCAAGTCGTTGAGCGAGCTGTAGTACTGAGTGTGCAGCGCGGAGTTGTTATAGAGTATCTGCACGTCGTCGCGGCCGCCGTCGCGCTTGTGCGGAATCCCGATGTGCAGGTTGATGACGTTTTCCCAATCGGAGATATTGGAATAGCTGGCGTACGCCGGCGAGATCGTTTGATAGCAGCCCGGGTCGTTTCTCACGCCCGTTGGCAGCGCCACATAGCCGCGCTGTCCCGGCGAGAGCTGGAACGGGTCGTACACCGGGGAGGCGTTGGGCCCGCCGTAGTATCCGCTGCCCTGCGGCGGCGTGAAACCGCACGTCGGGAAGACGCCTCCGAAATATAACGGGATGGTGTTGAAGGCAATCGCCGGATAACCCCACACGTCGCCGAGGTTCGAGCCGTTGAACTGATCGAGATAGCGGTAGGCCTGATTGTAGCCTCCGACGCCGATGTAGTACGAGAAGAGCCGGTCGGGCGTCGCGCCGCCGACTTCGAACTGCAGGTTGTGATAATACGTCGGCGTTCCCACGCCCGCGGTCACGGTGCCGTAACCGGGATAGGTTCCGGTCTTGATCACTTGATTGATGAATCCGGCTAAACCGCTGGTGCTTTGGCCGACGGTTCCGCCGCCGGCGTAAACTTGCAGTTCCTGTTGTCCGAGCGTTCCCGCCGTTCCGCCAGGATAGTTATCGAACGAACGATTGACCGGAACGCCGTCAAACTCGTAGCCAATCTGATCGTAGTTGCCGCCGCGAATATACACGACTTGCGCCCAGCCTTGCTGGTTGGGCGGCACGAAGACGCCCGGGACGGCCGCGATCGCCGAATAGGCGTTATTCAAATTGCCGCCGCCGCCGAGGCCGGCCGCGGCTTGCGTCACGGCTGAGTTTACCGAGTAGACGTCGCTGGTCGTTCCCGGCTTGACCACGTCCATGACCGATCGCGCGGTAACGTGTGCGATCGTGCGCATCGACGGCGCGAGCGACACGCGAATGGTTTGCACTTGATCGGCAAAGACTGAAATTCCGGTGAGCGCCGAGGTTT
>CAZMPP010000287.1:0-3584 GCA_964568035.1 uncultured bacterium | reverse complement strand
ACTGACGGCGCAGACCGGCGAGCTCGACGTCTATGGCATTCCGATGCAAAAAGGCACCAAACCAATACTGACGCTGCCGTGCCTCGGGGCGCCCAGCGACTGCGGCGAGAAACCGGAGCATCTCTTCTTAGCGCCCTAACGTTGTATTGACAAGCGTCGATGCAAATTATAACATCGAAGAATGTCGATACAGCGCTGCTGCCCGCCGGCAAAGATTGTAACGCGTGATTTCGAGCCCGCGGCGGAACTGCTGAAGGCGCTCGCCGATCCCTATCGCTTGACCATGCTGGCGACGCTCGCCGCCGGCGACGGCGAAGTTTGCGTGTGCGATTTCACCGACGCCCTGCCGCTGAACCAGCCGACCGTTTCGCATCACTTGCGCATTCTGCGTGAGGCGGGATTGGTCGATTGCGAGCGTCGCGGTACGTGGGTCTACTATTGGCTCGCGCCCGGCGCCGTCGACCGGATAGCCGGCGTGATGGACTCCGTTTTTAGAAAGAAGGTACGGGCGTGAAAATGCATTTGAACTTGGCAACCAGCGATCTCGACAGAAGCATCGAATTTTACGCGACGCTGCTGGGCGAACGGCCAAGTAAAAGGTTCGCCGACTATGCGCTTTTTATAATTGAGAGGCCGCCCCTCGAGCTGGCACTCGCTGCCGCGACGTCGGTCGAGCCGCCCGGCGACACGCATTATGGGATCGTCGTAGAGAGCGTTGAGGAGGTAAATCGTGCCGTCGTCCGCCTCGAGAAAGCTGGATTGGTCGAAGCGATCGAGCACGAGCAGACTTGCTGTTACGCCAATCAGTCAAAAGTCTGGGCAATCGATCCCGAGAAGCGTCGCTGGGAGGTCTACGTCGTGCACGAGGAGACCGAGGAACGCGGATCGGCGGACGCGTGCTGCGCCGCTTAGGAACGGTGATAGTCGAAGGACCCGGCATCCGTTCGGCAACGGCGGCTGACTTGGAATCGATCCGTCGCATCTACAACGCGGGCATCGCAGACCGCGTCGCCACCCTCGACTCCGATCCCAAGTCGAGCGACGAAATCGCTCAGTGGTGGTCGGCGCATAGCGGCCATTTCAACGTTTTGGTCGCGACGGTGGAGGAATGCGTGATCGGCTGGGCCTCACTCAACCCTTTCTCGCACCGTTGCGCTCACGCCGACATCGCCGATCTCTCCATTTACGTCGACCGCGAGTACCGCGGGAAAGGCATCGGCTACGCGCTTTTGGTGCGTTTAACTGCCGACGCCGCTGCTTTGGGCTTTCATAAGATCGTCCTGCACGCGCTCGACTCCAACGAACACGGAAAGCGCCTGTATCGTAAGGCCGGATTCGTCGAGGTCGGCGTCTTCAAAGAGCACGGGTGGCTCGACGACCGGTATGTCGACGTGATCGCGATGGAGCGCCTTTTGGGATGACGCTGTTTAAACGGAGCCTGGCCGAAGGGCTCGGAACCGCTTTTCTGCTGGCTGGTGTCGTGGGCTCGGGGATCATGGCGCAGCGACTCAGCGAAGGCAACGCAGCAATCGCCCTTCTTGCCAACACGCTGGCGACCGGTGCGGTACTCCTCTGCCTTATCGCCGCGCTCGCGCCGATCTCGGGTGCGCACTTCAACCCCGCTGTTTCGCTCGCGGATGCGATGCACGGCGGGCTGCCGTGGCGTGAAGTTCCGGCATATTGGCTGGCACAGATTTCCGGCGGCTTACTCGGCGTCGCCACCGCGAATACGATGTTCGCGCTCCCCGCGTTCTTTATCTCGCACCACGCGCGTGGCGGCGCGGGTCAACTGCTAGGCGAGTTTGTTGCGACGTTTGGTCTGCTGACGGTGATTTGGGGCTGCGTACGGTGGCGCTCGCCGTTGATCGCCTTTGCCGTAGCGGCGTATATCGTCGCGGCGTACTGGTTTACCTCGTCCACGTCGTTCGCGAATCCCGCAGTAACGATCGCGCGGTCGCTCTCCGATACCTTTGCCGGCATCCGGCCGCAGGACGTCGCGCCCTTCATTGCCGCTCAGCTCTTGGGCGCGCTATCCGCGACGCTGCTCTTCAAGTGGCTGGCGCCGCTCGAAAGGAAGTTATGAAACGCAGCGTCTTATTCGTGTGCGTGCAGAACGGCGCGCGCAGTCAAATGGCCGAAGCGTTCCTCAACGAGATCTGCCCCGACGACTTTGCCGCCGAGAGTGCCGGACTCGAACCCGGCGAGCTCAATCCGCTGGCTGTGGCCGCCATGCGCGAGGCCGGCATCGACATCTCTTTGAAACAGACGAAGGCCGTCTTCGATATCTTTAAGACGGGCAAACTCTACTCGTACGTCGTCACCGTGTGCGACGACGCCAGCGCGGAGCGTTGCCCGATCTTCCCGGGTCAAGCTCGGCGTCTACATTGGAGTTTCGCGGATCCCTCAACCTTGCAAGGTTCGTGGGAAGAATGCCTCGCGCAAACGCGCCGAATTCGCGACGAGATTCGCACTCGAATCGTAGAGTGGTGCGCCGAAACCTGCGGTGCCGCGTCTTAGGCGGGGCGCTCGATTGCGGTTTTTATATCCGCGAGCAGCTCTCGCGCGGTGGCTTGGGCGATGTGGTGCCCGATTGCCGCGTCGAATACTTGTCCCGCAGCTCCCAAGGGCGGGGCGTAAGAGCCGTCGAGCTCGATAAAGCTGCGGACCGGATTGTCGTCGCCGCAGACCGCCAGCGTGCCGGAAAAGCGTGGGAAGATGCCGGTGCCTTCGGGAGCCCACTTTATCGAAAGCACGTCGTTGAGATTCCCCTCGTCGCGAGCTCGGTTTGCCTCGACGAGCACGTCGCGATCGAAGTAGATACCGTAATCTGACGGGGCACCTTGAAAGGGCACGCGCAGACGAAGGGGGCCGGCCCTCCCATTTAGTGGCGCGAAGAAACGTTCTAGCGCTTCTTGCGCCTTCTCTGCCGGCCGCTCGATCGGGATCGTTTCGCGTAATCGGGTCACCTAGAGAGCATACCCACCCGTTGTGAATCGCCCGCGACCTCCGCGTTCACAACTTATTCTCATGGCGGATCCTTTCCCAACTCCAGTATTCGCTCGACCGCCGCGGCGAGCGCAGTAGGCTCGGCCGGCTTTGGGATTACGCCGGCGACGCCGTAGATCTCGATGAAGTCTGACAGGACGGGGGTTATCGAGCTAGCCGTATAGAGCGCGACGGGCAGCGTTCTCGTTTGGGGATTCTCGCGGAGGGCGCGGAGAAACTGCGGTCCGCTCATCAACGGGAGGGAAAGGTCGAGCATGATGAGGTCGGGCTGCTCGGCGGAGGCCAGCTCGAGCCCGGCCGCGCCGTCTCCGGCCTCGAGCACGCGGTGACCGGCATGTCCGAGTACGATTTGCACCAGGAGACGGTTGTTCGAATCGTCGTCGACGATGAGAATCGACGCCATTTACGCCGGAGGTCGGAGAAAGGCGGCGACCTGCGAAACGAACGTCTGCGGCTCGATCGGCTTGGTGATATAGCCGTCGAATCCAGCGTGGGCAATGCGCTCGGCGTCGCTCGGCATGGCCAGCGCCGTAACCGCGATCAGCGGTGTGGACGCGATCCGCTCGTCGTCGCGCACT
>CAZMPP010000286.1:0-3606 GCA_964568035.1 uncultured bacterium | reverse complement strand
GAACCGCTGCGCACCGTTCCGCTGATTCGGCCACCGAACCACACCGGATAATCTTCGCGCGCGGGCGCCCGTCCCGCCATGACGAGTCCGACGATCCGCTGGTAGTTATCGATGGCGAGCTGCCGTTCGAGCGCCTCTTTTCCGACGAACTCGGGCTTGTTCAATTTAATCGCCCAGTTCAGCCCTGCCTGGAGGGGTGTGATTTGTTCGGTAAGCTCGTGACCGTAGAGCGGCATGCCGGCTTCGAGTCGCAGCACGTCGCGCGCGCCCAAACCGCAAGGTTCCAAGCCCTCGTCGCGATGCGCGGCGAGCAGCGCGCTCCAAATTGCCGGCGCCTGATCTCCGGCAACGAAGATCTCAAAGCCGTCTTCGCCGGTGTAGCCGGTGCGCGCAACGATCGCCGGAACGCCGTTCACCCGCGTATCGGCGCAGAAATAATAGCGCATCGAGCCCAGGTCAATATCGGCGTGGGGCTGCAGAATCTCGACCGACTTGGGCCCTTGAATCGCGATGAGCGCGTAACGCTCGTGGCGGTTTTCGATCTCCACGCCCGCATCCGGAAGATGGGATTGAAGATGCGCCCACATTTTATCGGCGTTTGAAGCATTGACGACCAGCAGCCAACCCTGCTCCAAGCGATAGAATATCGTGTCGTCGTGCGTACCGCCGGCGTCGTTACAGAAGATGTTGTAACGGGCTTGCATCGGCTTCATGGTGCCCACGGCATTGATCGTGAGCGTATCGGCCCACGGTGCCACCATCTCGCCGGTTAGCCAGAACTGCCCCATATGCGAGAGATCGAAGAGCCCGGCACGGTGCCGAACCGCGTCGTGCTCCTTGAGGATGCTGGAGTATTGAACGGGCATTTCGAAACCGCCGAACGGCACCATACGCGCGCCGGCGCGGGCATGCTCGTCGTGCAGGGCCGTGCGTTTGGTCGAAGACGTCAAGCCGGCGAACCCGATCCCGCCGATTTCTTCGGCTTCTCCGTAGGATAGCTGTTGAGGAAATCGAGGGTGGCGTGGGCGACGATTTCGGTGCCGCTGCGCACGTAGACCTCGCCATAAACGATGCGCCGGCCACCGCGCAGGACGCGCGCCTCGGCGACCAGATCGTGTGGCGGACCTGCGGGTGCGAGAAAGTTGCACTGCAGAGCAATCGTGGTGGTGTCCTGGTCGCGCCCGTAAATCGAGGCGAGCGCCACGTAGAAGACCGTATCGCAGAGGCTCACGATTGCACCGCCGTGCACAGCGCCGGTGCCGTTGGTGATTTCAGAACGGTACGGCATGCGCATCACGGCTTTGCCGTGCTCGACGCTTTCGAGCTTGAGATCGAGGAGCGCGACGAAGTTGCTCTTCTCCTTCTCCCAGGCGTGAGGCGCGTGCGAAAAGTCAATGCTCATATGAGTCGCCCTTTCCGGTCAAAACGTATCCCCGCCTGCCGCCAGCATCCGGCGCAGATACAGCGGCAGCGAGAAGAGCCGCCGGTGCGTTTCGGAATCGTAAAAAAAGCTCTCGCCGCTTAGGCCCGTGCAATACTCGTCGATGGCTGCTCGATCGAGATGCGCGAGATCCACGCGATCGCTGCACGCCAGGAAAGCCCAGTCCGTGTCGAACGCCGGAACGTGCGTATAGAACGACGCGACGTTCGCGTAGTGCCGGCGCAGCGTTCGCGCCATCTTGCAGTGCAGGCTCGCGTTGTGCACGCCCGCGGTACTTGCCTGCAGTACGTAGACGCCACCGTCACCCAAGCGCGATTTGATGAGGCCAAAGACTTCGGTATTGAACAGCGGATTGCTCGGCGAATCCTCCAACGGTTCGGTGAGATCGGAGATGATGGTGCCGAAAACCCGTTCGTTGTTTCGCATATACGCCAGCGCGTCTCCGACGACGACGTCGGCACGAGCGTCCTCAAATGCGCCGCCGGACCATTCCGGCAAATATTTTTTCGAAAGCTCGATGACGGCGGCGTCGATGTCGACCATAGTCGCGCGTGTGACGCTGGGGCATCGCAACACCTCGCGCAGCGTCGCGCCCTCGCCGCCGCCGATAATGAGGACCTCGCGCCGGTCCTTCGCGCCCGCAAGCGCCGGATGCACCAGGGCCTCGTGGTAGATCCGCTCGTCCGTCTGAGCGCTCTGCGTATCGCCATCGAGCACCAGCATCTTTCCGAAAACCGGCGAACCGATCACCGCGATCTGTTGAAAGTCGGAGCGCCCCGAATAGAACACCTGGTCGATAGCGTGATGATGCTGTTCGGCCGGTGAGAACTCTTCGACGTACCATTGCCAGCGCTCGGTCTTGGGCATGCCGAGCCTAGATTGGCGGGGGAAATGAAGAACCCCGCCAGAGGCGGGGTTCTCGTAGCAACGGTGACCTTTTAGTAGCAGTTAACCGCGAAGTAGAGCGCGTTCCCTTTGGGCGGCAACACGAAGCCGTTCGGCGCGTTGTACTGCTGGATCGTAACGGTGTTCCCTTTGATCGGAAAACCTTGACCCGGAAGCGGCGTCCACTTCCCGCTGCCGTAGATTGCCGCGTTGCAGCTTCTGCCGGGAAGTCCCTTAGAATCGGTGATAATATACTTGAAGATCGGGGTGCCGGCGTGCGTCTTGGGCTTGATGACTTCAGACGTCTGATTGTTGGCGGCGGCGTAGAGAACTACTTTGCCTTTGCCGTTGTACTTGAGAAAGCTCTTGCCTTTAGACTTCGTGATGTCGCCGTTACCGATCGCATCGGAAACGTAGACTTTGGCCTGAGTCTTCACGGTATTCCAGCCTAGGGAGCCCTTAACCGAGATGCTGTTATAAGTTCCCAGTGAAAAGCTGCCGCCGGTGGGCTTCAGAGTGAAGCTGCCGCACGCGCCCTTAAAGATCCAATTGTATTGCGGCGGACTCGTCGCGCACGTCGTCAGATCGGGCGACATCGAATCGCCGGCATCGGGACTGGCCGCGGTTTGCGCGTCTTCTTCCGCGCCGGCTCGCGCGTCGTCTTGCGCCCCGGCCTTACCGGCGGTCTGCGCGTCGGGCATGGCTTGCGAAACTGGTGCAGCCTCGGGCTGCGAGACGGTTGGGGAATACGACGGCGTCATGCCGTTGTTCGAGCAGGACGCCAACGCAACCGCAATCGCTGCGAGCAACCCGGTTCGAAGAGTGGATAGGCGCATGAAAGTCGTGTTTACCTCGATGAGAGTGCTTAGAAAATTACTCCGACAGAATTGGACGGCGAACGCGGCGCGCCTGCCGAATTGGCGCGCTCGCAAAGATGATAATTGCTGACGATGGCGGTTAAGGAAAGGTTTGCCGGCTATGCAGTAAGCACGCGCACGTCGTGGTTACCCGTCAATACGTGCGTGAACTCGCCGTCGCTTTTTTCGATGCCGCGCTTAAGCTCGGTGGTCAAAACGCTGGCCGCGCCCAGAGTCTTCGCGGCATATTCGCAAGCGAGCCAGGGGTCGGTATGGTCGCCGCACGTGTAGAAGTCCATCGCCGCATAGCCCTTTTCGGGCCAGGTGTGGATCGAGAGGTGCGACTCGGCCAGAATGACCGTGCCGGAGACACCCTGCGGCTCGAAACGATGAAAAGCGCTTTCCATAATAGTAGCGCGAGCG
>CAZMPP010000285.1:0-3616 GCA_964568035.1 uncultured bacterium | reverse complement strand
ACGCTCACGGCCGAGGGGTCCCCGGCCGACTCAGCCATCAGAACGGCGCGCACCAAACCGGGGGGAACACCGTTGGTCTGCGCGACGCCCGAGACGAGTGAGTCCAGCGTGGTGGGGTCGAGCGCGTGCGGCGAGTAAGGCAGGTAGCCCCCGCCGCTGCATCCGTAGAGCAGGGCGAGCAAAGAGCAGACTCCGAGCAGCCGATTCATCGCACCGGCGCCATTCTGCCCGCCCCGCAGTGAGGCCTGGCAGGCAGGCTGCCGGCTCGGCCGCGAGCAAGGCGTAATTCGTCCAAGGATGACTCCGCAACTTTCCGATGGTTTTTCGGCTCGGGCATCGCTAGCATCGTAGCCATGATAAAGCCGCGTTCAAACGCAGAAGTAATGAGCGACGTCTGCCGGTACGTCGAAGATCATAGCGACGAAGCCTTGACGCTCGCTGAGCTTGCCTCCATGGCCTCGATGAGCCGCTTTCACTTCGCTCGCACGTTCAAAACCATCGTGGGGCTCACGCCCAAGCAGTACCTGGCGACGGTTCGCCTGCGCAAGCTCAAGGGCGGCCTGGGGCGGAGCAAATCGGTAGATGCCGCAGCCTACGATGCTGGCTACGGTTCGACGAGCCGCATCTACGAGATGGCGGCATCGCGGCTCGGAATGACGCCCGCACAATACCGCCGCGCCGGCGAAGGCGTTTCGATATCGTACGCATTTGCGCCGACCCCATTCGGCTCGATGATGATCGGCGCCACCGATCGCGGCATCTGTTTCATCGGCTTCGGCGACGAGCTCGAGGAACTGCTTTCGCGACTGCACGCCGAGTATCGCAACGCGCGCATCGAACCGATGATGCAACCCTACAACCCGCAGTTTCGCACGTGGATCGATTCGCTCGTGAGTTATCTCAGCGACGAAGTGCCAAAGCCCGAGCTCCCGCTCGACATTCGCGCCACTGCCTTCGAAATGCGCGTATGGAGCTATCTCGCAAGCATCCCATCGGGGGAAGTGCGCTCGTACGGTGAGGTTGCCGCTGGCATCGGGCAACCATCGGCGGCGCGCGCCGTCGCGCAAGCCTGCGCGCGCAACCCGGCCGCAGTGCTGATCCCATGCCACCGCGTGATTCGCGGCACCGGGGAGTTAGGCGGCTATCGCTGGGGACTCGGCCGAAAGCGGGCGCTCATCGAAAGAGAACGCGCGCAGCGAGCACGAACGCAGCGCGCATGAGCGATTTCGACCTCGTCGTCATCGGCACCGGAAGCTCCGGGAACGCCGTCGTTAAACGTTGTGCGAAAGCCGGACGGCGAGTCGCAGTCGTCGACAAGGTCCCTTATGGTGGGACCTGTGCGTTGCGCGGCTGCGATCCGAAGAAAGTGCTCGTCGGCGCGGCCGAGGTCATCGATTGGACGCAGCGCATGCAGGGCAGCGGCATCGCCGGCGACCCGCGGATCGACTGGCCGGAGCTGATGCGTTTCAAGCGCACCTTTACCGAGCCCGTGCCGCAGGAGCGCGAAGCCAACTTTCGCGAGCTGGGGATTGCGACGTATCACGGGACGGCGCGTTTTACGGGCCCGACGGCGCTCGATATCTCGGGCGAAGCCGTCGCGGCGGCTCAGATCGTGCTGGCCGCCGGGGACCGCCCGGCGACGCTACACCTGCCGGGGGAGGAGCACCTCATCACCAGCACCGGCTTTCTCGAGTTGGAGCAGTTGCCGCCGCGCGTCGCGTTCGTCGGTGGAGGCTATATCGCGTTCGAGTTCGCGCACGTGGCGGTGCGGGCGGGGGCCGCGGTAACGATTCTGCAGCGCGGTCCGCGCGTGCTGACCGGTTTCGATCCGGATCTCGTCGACCGAGTCGTCGAAGTAAGCCGCGAGATCGGAATCGACGTGCGCGTCGATGCTAAAGTCGGTGCGGTTGAGAAAAAGGGGAACGTCTTTACCATCGCCGTTACGCAAGACGGACGCGACTTCACGATCGAGTGCGATTTGGTCGTGCACGCCGCCGGGCGCGTCCCCGATCTGGACGATCTCGCGCTGGACGCCGGCGGTGTGGAGCGCACGGCCAAAGGCGTCGCCGTCAACGAGTTTTTGCAAAGCCGCAGCAATCCGGCCGTCTATGCGGTAGGCGATTGCGCGGACGGCGGCGGATTGCCCTTAACGCCGACGGCGGCAGCGGAAGGCGAGACGGCGGCTCGCAATCTGCTCGAGGGCAATCGTTACACGGTCGACTTTAGCGGACTTGCTAGCATAGTCTATACGATTCCCTCGTTAGGGACCGTAGGGCTCACGGCGGACCAGGCTACCGCGCGCGGCCTGCGGTTCTCCGTGCATCGGGGCGACTCGACTAAATGGTATTCGTCGCGGCGGATCCAGACGCGCGCTTCCGGTTATAACGTTCTGGTTGAAGAGGGCAGTGGGAAGATTCTCGGCGCCTCAGTTTTAGGACAACACACCGAGGAGCTGATCAATGTGTTCTCGTTGGCGATCCGAGCCGGGATTTCGGCGCGCACCCTGATCGACGCGCTCTTCGGCTATCCGACGGCCTCGTCGGATATGGAGTTCCTGGTCGGCTCGCCGTAACCCCAAACAAACGTTCGATAAAATACACTTTCGCGTATCGTCTGCATCAGTAAATGCGGCGCAGTTCCTGCGTGCCGGAACCTTGCCTTACCCACACTGGGGGCGTATAGTGGTGGAAAGTAGCGCCTAGTGGTGGCTTCTGGAGGTTTCTCGTGCACGCGAACTTGCCGCGCTTTGCCGGCTCGGAGCAGCACGCCCTTGACCATAAGGGCAGGCTTATCGTGCCCGCGCGCTTTCGCGAGCGCCTCGGATCCGAATTTGTTCTGACCATCGCTCCGCCCGACGGATGCCTGGCGCTCTATCCGAGCGCCACGTGGGTCGAGTATTGCGAACGGCTCGAGGCGGTGCCCGAAAAGGACGAGCGCTATCGCCGCTTCGTCCGCTATCTCTTTGCCAACACCGAAGAGGTCGGAAGCGATAACCAAGGTCGCGTCGTGGTCCCGGCGCGACTGCGCGCCTATGCCGGGATCGACCGTCAGGTGGTCTCAGTCGGGCTGCTCACCAGAATCGAAATTTGGGCCCAAGAGCGCTACGAGTTTCAGTTGCCGCCGCAGGGCGACGTGCCAGCCTTCATGGCCGAGCTGGGACTCTAGTCATGTGGGTGCTGCATGACGCACGTTGCAGTTCTGCTGGAACCGGCGGTGGAGTATTTGGCGATACGCCCGGATGGCGTTTACGTGGATGCTACCTTTGGCGCGGGCGGCCACTCACGCGCAATTCTATCGCAATTGACGTCGGGGCGATTGATTGCCCTGGATGCCGATCCCGCGGCGGCCGAGTTTGCCTCGGCGATTTCCGATTCCCGTTTTTCCTTCGTCCATTCCAACTTCCGCGATCTCAACCACGCCCTCGATGGCTGCGAAGTCGCAGCAATAGACGGCGTTCTCTTCGATTTTGGAGTTTCGTCGATGCAACTTGACGACCCCGAACGCGGCTTCTCGATCGGAAAGCCGTCGGCACTCGATATGCGCATGAACCCGTACCTCGGGCGAAGCGCCTACGAGATCTTGGCTACCGCCAGCGAGCGCGAACTCGCCGATATCT
>CAZMPP010000284.1:0-3627 GCA_964568035.1 uncultured bacterium | reverse complement strand
AGCGTGTCATCGAGCTCGCCTTTGAAGAGGCTCGTCAGCTCAATCATAATTACATCGGCACCGAGCACTTGCTGCTCGGCTTGATCCGCGAGGGCGAGGGTGTAGCCGCTCGCGTGCTTACCAATCTCGGCGTCGACCCGGCTAAGGTTCGGGTACAAACGACGTCGCTGCTGGGCGCCGAAGGGCAGCCCTCCGCGCCCAAGGGCAAGAGCAAGACGCCGACGCTCGATGCCTATGGCCGCGATCTCACCCAGTTGGCTCGCGATAACAAGCTCGATCCGGTCATCGGCCGCAACAACGAGATCGAGCGCGTTATTCAGATTCTGTCGCGCCGCACCAAGAACAACCCCGCGCTGATCGGCGAGCCCGGCGTCGGCAAGACCGCCATCGCCGAAGGCTTGGCGCAGCGCGTCATCAAGGGCGACATTCCCGAGCCTCTGCGCGACCGTCGAGTCATCACCCTCGACCTTGCCGGACTCGTCGCCGGAACCAAGTACCGCGGCGAGTTCGAAGAGCGAATGAAACGCGTCATGGACGAGATCCGCGCCGCCGCCGGCGAGATCATCCTCTTCATCGACGAGCTGCACACACTCGTTGGTGCCGGCGCTGCCGAAGGCGCGATCGACGCCAGCAATATCATCAAGCCGGCTCTGGCTCGCGGCGAGCTCCAATGCATCGGCGCGACCACGCTCAACGAGTTTCGTAAGCACATCGAGAAGGACTCGGCGCTGGAGCGCCGCTTCCAGCCGGTAATGGTCGGCGAACCGACCGTCGAAGAGACGATCGAAATCCTCAAGGGTTTGCGCGATCGTTACGAGGCGCACCATAAAGTGCAGATCACCGACGAGGCGTTGGCGTCGGCGGCAAAGCTCGGCGACCGCTACATCACCGATCGCTTCCTCCCCGACAAAGCCGTCGACCTTATCGACGAAGCCAGCTCGCGCGTCCGCCTGCAGGCGACGCTGCCGCCGCCGGCGATTCGCGAAGCCGATGCGGCGCTGCGTAAGCTCGTCGCCGAGAAGGAAGCCGTCGTCAAGAACCAAGAGTTCGACAAGGCCGCTTCGATTCGCGATCGCGAGGAGAAGCTGCGCGTCGAGAAGGCGCATCTCGAGCAAGAGTGGCGCGACCGCAAAGCGCAAAGCGACCGCGTTTTAAAAGTCACCGCCGAGAACGTCGCCGAGATTGTCTCGTCGTGGACGAGAATTCCGGTCATCCGCCTGGCTCAGGCCGAGACTGAAAAGCTCCTCAAGATGGGCGAGCTGCTCCACGAGCGCGTCGTCGGCCAAGAAGAGGCCATCAACGTCATCACTCGAGCGATTCGCCGCTCGCGTGCCGGACTCAAGAATCCCAATCGCCCAATCGGGTCTTTCATCTTCCTAGGTCCGACCGGCGTCGGCAAGACCGAGGTGGCGCGCAGCGTCGCCGCGTTCCTGTTCGACGACGAAGAGTCGATGATCCGCATCGACATGTCGGAGTATATGGAGAAGTACTCGGTGAGTCGCTTGGTCGGCGCGCCTCCGGGATACGTCGGCTACGAAGAGGGCGGTCAACTCACCGAAGCGGTGCGCCGCCGTCCGTACTCGGTCGTGCTGCTCGACGAGATCGAAAAGGCCCACCCCGACGTCTTCAACTTGCTGCTGCAAGTGCTCGAAGACGGGCGCTTGACCGACTCGCAAGGGCGTCAGGTTGACTTCAAAAACTCGGTCATCATCATGACCAGCAATGTCGGCGCGATCGGAATGACGACGACCACCGACATCGGCTTCCGCCCGCAGAAGCTCTCCGCCGAAGACGAAGTCAAAGCTTACGATCGGATGAAGGGCCGCGTGATGGAAGAGGTCAAGCAGACGTTCCGTCCGGAGTTCCTCAACCGCGTCGACGAAGTCGTCGTCTTCCACCAGCTGACGCGCGAACAGATCGAGCTGATCGTCACGCTCGAACTCGAGAAAGTCGTTCGCGAAGTGCGCGCGCAGGAAATGGAGCTCAAAGTCACCGAGGCCGCCAAGGCGCTCCTGGCCAAGAAAGGTTGGGATCCGCAGTTCGGCGCGCGTCCGCTCCGCCGCGCGATCCAGCGCAACGTCGAGGACGAGATCGCCGAGGAGATGCTCAAGGGAACCTTCACGCCCGGCGATCACATCCTGGCCGACGTCGATCCCGACGATCCCGAAAAACTCAAGTACGAAAAAATCCCTTCGGTCGAACCGCCCGCACCCCCGGCTCCCGAACACGCCATAAGCTAACGCAGCACGGCACGTCATCCTGAGCCGGGCCCTCCGCGGGCCCGGTCGAAGGACGAAGCGCGACACGGAGATCACATTCCTTAGCGAAGTGAGCGTAGCAGATGTTAGCCCTTGTCTTTAGCCTCGCACTCGCGCAAGCCACGCCGGAACCGGCAGCGTCGGCTGCTCCGGCCGCCTCGCCAAGCGCGGCACCCGTTCCCGGCGCGCCGCTCAACGTTTCACCCGCCAACGTCGACCTCAACCCCGCCCAACAACGCACGATCGCCATTACCGGAGCCGCCCCGCCGCTGGAGGCGACGCTCGACAAGCGGCTCGTTACTGTAGCCGCTAGCGCCGATGCGACGACCGTTACGGTGACCGCCTCGCAGGCAACCGGCGACGACGTTCTGCACCTGGTAGACGCGAGCGGCGCCCAAGCCGACGTCCCGATCCGCGTCGCCTTCAACGCCGGAACGATCGTCCCACAGACGACGCTCAAGGTCACCGGAGAACCAGCCGACCCCGACTGGGTCGCGCAGCAAGTGGCTTCTTCGGTCGCGCGGTTGACGCAAGCCCAACCCGGCGCGCGCACCACCATCGGCGCCATCACCCCGCCCGCAGTGCCGCTGCAACCCGGCGGCACGGCCCAATTCGTCGTGCCCGTCCAGATCGAGGGAAACAGCCAGTACTTCGATCAAACCGGCTCGACGACGGTAAGCGTTCAAAACGTCGCGCTCGACCGCTTCGCCCCTGAACTGCTCTTTTACGACGACGACCCCGAGCACGTCACTCAAGACGGTGTGTTCTTCCGCGGGTCAATCAGTGCGGGGCGCGCAACGCGGCTGTACTACTATCACGACAACACCCAGGATCCGCGACGCTTGGTGCTCGCGCTGCGCGCCAACTCACAGGACCCGACGCAGGTTCAGGTCGTCGACGCAACCTCCGGCCCCAACGCCGACGTGATGCACGTCGGCCACACCGTAACGCAAAAGTACCTGCTGGCCAAGCAGCGTGGCCAGGCCATCGTCCTAGACCTCACCGATGCGCCGTACTTCTTGCAAGACATCACGATGGGCGCCCGCGACCTCGTCGCCGGAAGCGTCGACTTTCGCGTCCTCTCCGGCGGTCCCGTTACCGTAACGGTGCTCTCCGTCTCGCCGGGAATCGATCCGCGCACCCTCCTGGATGGTCCGGTTCTGGCGGGCGACGGACATCACCGCACCGGAACGTTTACGTTGTCGGGCTTTGGTTCGCACAGCCTCAGTTATGCCGTCGGCGGACCCGATGTTTCGGTGGACATCGGCGACACGCAGCCGACGCCGCCGAGCGCCGATCCCGCGGCCGCCGGCCACGATTACGGCGACTACGGCGTTCTCCACACCATCGATCTGACGATAACAAATCA
>CAZMPP010000283.1:2433-3658 GCA_964568035.1 uncultured bacterium | reverse complement strand
AATCAAGAACCACGAATACCGCGTCGGCATGACACCGGCGGCCGCGGTGGACAAGGATCGCTTTAAAGTCGGTTGCATTTCGGTTCCCCTTCCTTACGCTCATCGTAAAGCGCAACCGGGGGCGAGCGTAGTCGGGGAACCCCCACCAATTAGGGCCGGCATTTCAAACGGCGGGGCGAGCCTCCTTGGCGCCGGCGTCGTCCGCTATCAGCGCGGCGTAGGTTCGGCTCGAGTCTGTCGGAATGCGCTTCAGCTCGGGATCGCCGTCGAGGTCGATGTGGTAGAGTCCGAAGTCGCTGCCGCCGTCGAACGGCAATCCCCACTCCCGGTTCGACGTGATGCTCCAGCAAAAGTAGGCGTCGACGGGAGCGCCGCGCGCGACGGCCTTACGCACTTGGGCGACGTGTTCCGAAATATAGTCGGGCCGTCCAACGTCGGCGGCTTTGGCAACGCACCCGTTCTCGACAACGATAATCGGCTTGCCGGGAAACTCGCGCGTCGCCTCGAGCAAAATCATGCTAAGCGCGTCGGGCCATACCGGCGCATTGGAGTAGTGAAAGTCGGAGGCCGCCGTCAGGCGATGCAGATCGCGCGGCCAGAAGGACGGAACGCCCCAATAATAATCGAGCCCGACATAATCCAGGGTGCCGGCGCATTCCGGTGGACAGAGAAACGCCGGCAGCTTACCGGCCATGCCCAAATTCCACCAGTTCGTACCGAGCAGCGTCGTAAAGATCGCCAAGCCCTTGCGTATCTGAAATAACCCATGGAACAACGACGATCGCGTAGCATCCAATCGCTGCTCACCCTGCACGGGGACGAACTCCACGCGTTCCGGATCGCCGAAAATCAACTGCGCGACGCGCCGCGCAATCTCCGGCTCCAACCCTTCGTACGTCGCGATACTGTCACCCTGAGCTTGTCGAAGGGTGACCGTGCACAACCCTTCCACACCCGGATGAACTCCGACGCGCAGCTTACCGCGGTTGCGAATGCGGTCGATCGATCGATCCATATCCGGCACCGCACGTGCGTCGTCCGCGTCGGCGTCTTCCCTGCGTCCGACGTGCGCGACCGTCTTCCGATTGAATGCGTTGGGCATCTCCGGATGTTCCCGCCGCAGTTGCCGAATCGCGCGGTCGACGATATTGAGCAGCGTACGACTGCCCAGCGCCATGGCGACGGCAAAGTACTGCGGCCGGCCCGGCAACGGCGTGAGCGCAAG
>CAZMPP010000283.1:0-2333 GCA_964568035.1 uncultured bacterium | reverse complement strand
AGACCCGTCCGGCAGTAGGGCTCGGAAAAGAACGAGTGATCCTGACGCTCGAGCGTCATCGTCAACTGAGCGATCGTGCAGTCGACCCGCCCACCCTCGTTGAGGCGGGATTGCGCGATGCGCTTCGCCTGGCGCATTGCCGCCTGGGGCGACTGCAGGTGCGTAGCGTTACGATCGACCCAGCGCTGCAACCAGCGCGGTAACCCCAGCACCAAAGGATTAGCCCCGACGCGCGCGGCGGGTCTAATCGCGCGAATGACCGAGCGCGCGCCGGCGTGGGCGCGAAAGAGGTTAGGAATGAGCTGCAGCACGTCGTCCATTTGTGCGTCGCCACTCTGGTACGGCGGCTGTCCGGGCGGCATGGCGTAGGTGCGCATCCAGAAACCTTTGATCCAGCCGTAAACCAGCTGATTGGGTTCGTTGATCGTGACGTAATCGTCGATCAGATCGCCGAGGCGCGTCGCAACCTCTCGCGCGTACGCGCTAACCCGACCTGGAAAGCCGGCATCGAGCGGGCCGGCCCCACTTCCCGCGGCCTGCACGTGTAGCGGCCACACGTTGTGAACCAGCGTGACGACCGACGTCATCCCGGCGTCGCGAATTGTCTGCAAAACGTCGCGATAATGCGCAAACGCCTCGTCGTTCCAAACCCCCGGCTGCGGCTCGAGTCGCGCCCATGACAGCGACAGCCTAAAGGCGGTGCAGCCTAAGCCGCGCGCGAGTTCGACGTCTTCACGATAACGATTCCAAAAATCGGTCGCCTTGCCGCGAGCAACGATTCCGCGAACGCGCTCCCAGACGTCACGAATTTCGTCGCGCCCTTCATATGCTTCGCATTGATGGTCGGCAGTCGCGACGCCGAAGCGGAGCTCGCTCATTCGATGTGCAGAACTCGCCAAGACCTATGGCGTGAGTTTATAAACGGTTCCAGCGTCGTCGACGCCGCCCCCTGCCGACGTCGTGCCGTAAAGCGTGCCGTGAACGTTAGTCAGTCCCGCGAGCGGACTCGCGCCGTCGGGGGGAGTTCCAAACGTATGAACGAGCGTCGCCTGACCCGATGTCGTCACGCTATAGAGCGCGCCTACATCGTTAGCGGCGCCCAGGGGCGTCGTGCCGTAAAGCGCTCCGCGGAGCGCCACTAGCGATGTATCAGCCCTAAATCCGTATTCCGTCGATGGCACGAGGTCAAAGAGAACCTGCTCCTTGCCGGTTGTCGTGACACTAAAGACGGTGCCGTCGTTGTAAAAGGCCTTCCCGCCCCACGTAGTCGTTCCATACAGCACGCCGTTGACGACTACCAAGCCGGCTTGAGGATTGGCGCCATCATAACGCTGGCAAGGAAATCCGTAAATGGTTTGCGTTTTTCCCGAGGACGTGATGCTGAACACCGTACCTTCCAGGCAAGGACCCGAACCCGACGTCGTCCCGTACAGTTTTCCGTCGTAGGCGGTCAACCCGGCCATCGGGATTGAGCCCTCCTTCTTCGAGTACGCGGGAAAACTGTGGAGCACGGACTCAGTTCCTGAGGGAGTGATCGTGAAGACCGTTCCGACGTTGGAATCTCCGCCTGCGTACGTCGTTCCAAAGAGAAGGCCGTTGAGCGGTGTTAAGCTCGCAGCTGGGTTGGTCCCATCGTGCCGCAACAAGCCGAAGCTGTACAGCACTTTCTCCTTGCCGCGGGTAGTGACGCTGAAGACCGTGCCCTTACCGTACACGCCGCCCGAGTAGGTCGTTCCGTAAAGGACGCCGTCGAACACGGCCAGCCCGGCTAGCGGATTTGCGCCGTCACCGGGCTGCCCAAAGTGGTGCAGCACCGTCTCTTGCCCCGAGGGAGTAACGCTAAAGACCGTCCCCTGCGAGTAGTAACCACCAAACGTAGTCGTTCCATAGAGTCTTCCCTTGAAGTACACCAACACGCCGGCGGGCGAGGAGCCGTTAAATCCTTGGAAACTAAATATCGTCTGGTACTGATCGTCAGTCGCCGTGGCACGAGTGATCCGTTGCGGAGCCGGCTGCAGCGGGACGGCGTGGAGCGTTTGAGCCCCCGAGCAACCCGACAGCGCTAGGCTCAGGATAGTGGCCATAATCAATCGCGTGCGCATCGGACGTTCTCCCTCAGTGGGCCGCCGCGCTTAGCACGACACCGTACGGAGAGGTCTGCGTCAGCGTTTTGGTGGGCGCGCCACCGGCAGGATATGGGAAGAAATCGATCTTTGGCTGCATTTCGCCGCCCGATACAACGATTGACGAACCATCGATGAAGAAGTTCGCAGGGGGACCATCTTCCGGAAGGCGCGTCGTTCCAATCGTCTTCGCCACATAATGAGTGACTT
>CAZMPP010000282.1:0-3709 GCA_964568035.1 uncultured bacterium | reverse complement strand
GATCGACATGTAGATCACCGTTGCAATGACGCCTAGACCGCTCAGTATGTTCCCGAGCGAAGCGAACTGCTCAAGATTCATAACGGCCGAGCTTTTCGACCTTGGTTGCCATTTCCGGCGCAAAAAGAAGACAGGCCCACCTCGCACCCGAGGCAGGCCCGTGCTTCGGTTTCCCGAGATCTTTATTGCGTTACGTTTAGAGCATTGGTGAAGGGGTTGGCTCGTGCGTCGCGCGTCCCCAGCGGTTTGAGATGGAAGCGCTTCTCGATGAGTGCCAGAATCGAGACGGTTTCATATTGCGAGTGATCGACGAAGTGCCGCTTCGCAAAGGGGCCGACGATGAGCGTAGGAACGCGCGTTCCGGGTCCCCAGCGATCAATCGCCGGCGGTGCGACGTGATCCCAGCGGCCGCCGTTTTCGTCGTAGGTGATGATGACCACCGTGTTCTTCCAGTACGGCGTCGACGCGATCGAGTTGACGATCTGCATCGTTTTGGTCTGACCCTGGAGCAACGACGAGTAGCCTGGATGCTCGTTATCCGCCCCGATCTGCTTGATGAAAACGACCGACGGCAGCGATCCACGCGCGAGATCTTTGGCCAGCTGCTTCTGATCGACGAGATGTTCGGCGCGAAGCTGCGTCCCGTCGCCGTAGTTCTGATAGTACGCAAATGGTTGATGGTGGAACTGGAAGAGCTTATTCGGATGTCCGGCTAACGCGGCGTCCCATCCACCGGAGTACCACTTCCAGCTCACGCGCGCGGCGTTGAGCCGGTCGCCGATGGTCTTTTCCGTCAGCGGCGGGACCAGGTCGTCCGACGAGACTCCCTCCGGATGCGGCGAGTACGTCGAGTAAGACGTATTGACGGCATATCCGTCGGGCGTTACGTGGTTGTCGTTTAGCTTCGCCGGATTCTTGTTGGGAACCGAGAGGTAATCGGCCGGCGCGTTATTCCATTTCGGCGCGCAGGCGCAGATCAGGAACTGATGGTTGAGGAACGACCCGCCGAAGGCGCTGTGAAAGAAGTTGTCGGCCAGCGTGTAGCGCTTTGCCAGCTCCGCTTCGGGGAGGGGGCTGTCGCTATACTGGCTCAGCACCAGCCCGCCGTTGTCGCTATAGTCGACGAACTTGTCCATCCTGCCGTGGTCGATCTGATACTGCTCGTGATAGAAGCGGTGAATGATGTCACCGGTACGATCGAAGTACGGCACGTACGTCGACGCGAGGTACGTCGTAAGCGGTAGCTGCGGTGGAAATCGCTTGTCGGGATTGCCCGCATAGTCGAGCGGCTGTGGCGCCGAAGTCAGCGGTGGCCCGTTCCACGCCAGTTGCGTGACGTTCGTGCCCGGTCCGACGCCGTCGGCGCCCGGGTACTTGCCGTAAAGCGCATCGAACGACCAGTTCTCTTGGTAGATAACGACGATATGCTGGATGTCGTTGAAGCTGCGCGATTGCGGCGTCTGCATGCTCGCCGCTTGGAGTGCGGGCGGCAGCATGGCTGCCCCGGAAGCCGGAGAGGTTGCACCCGAGTTGCAACCAGTAACAGTGAACGATGCGGCCAGGATGCAAGCTATTGCACTAAGGCCGCGGGCACGCAAAATGTTGCTCATGACGCGATTAAAGCAAGCGCTTCATAACCTGAGATTAGGGGGCGAGGCTCCTTACTTAAGGCCGCATAACAAGACCCGCTAGATCACCCTGATGGTCGCCATCATTCCCCCGTCCTCGTGATCGAGGATGTGGCAATGAAAAACAAACGTGCCGCGGATAATCGGATCGCGGAAGTCCATTAAGACCGTGGCCGTACCCGGGGTCCCCACCGTGTGCGTGTAGCGCATCGGCGGCACCGTGACCGTGTCCACCCAGTGAAGCGGCCGCGCCGGCTGGCCATTAACCGACTCGACCGCGAAATGTACCTGGTGAATGTGAAAGTCATGCACTTCGTCGGTGCGATTGATCAGCATCCAGCGTTCGACGCTGCCGGTCCGGGCCACCACTGCGGGGGAATCATCCATGTGATACCGCCGCCCGTTAATGTAGAAGCCGTCAATGTTTTCGGTGAAGACGATGCGCCGGTTCGCCGCGGCCGCCGGCAACGCCACGCTCCCACCGCCTAAAACCAACGGCACCGCGCGGTGCAAATCAGGCGCCGTGGTCGCCCCCGCCGGCGCGTTCCCATCGCCGCGCAAATCCGCCAGCACGACTTCCGGATCGCGATCGCCGGCCTCGCCGCTGACGTAGCAGCGAGACCGCATCACCGTCGGATGGGATGCGCCGCGCACCAAAAACTCGGCGCGCCCGGCCGGTGCGATCACGATATGCTTGACGGTTTGCACCGGCGGCGAGCCGGAAAAAGTGTCGAGCGGAAATCCATCGAGGGCAACCAACTCCAGCGGCTCGCCGTCCACCGCGACGTCAAAGTAACGTCCGGCCGACGCGTTCACGACGCGAAAAAGCTCCCACTCACCCGGGTCGATTCCGATCGACGGTCGAGCCGAACCGTTGGCGGTGACCGTCATCCCCGGAATTGGAGAGCACGGCTGGCCCATCGCATCGTCGTCGTCAACGAGCGTAAAGCGGCCGGCACGTTTGTGTCCGGCAATGATGCTCGATCGGAGCGGCTCGGGTCGAGCTGCAATTGGAAGGCCGTCGTAATCGGGTGGCGACTGAACGTTGCGCAATACGATAATGCGCTCGCGCAGCGCAGCCAGCGCCGGAAGGTGCCGTTGCAGTCCCTCGACGACAATTGCGCCCGACATGCCGCTGGTGATCTGCCAATAGGTCTGACCGTGCGCGTGCGGATGATACCAGTAGAGTCCCGGCGGCTGACGCGCGGAGACGTGAAGATCGTAAACGACGGACTCGCTTGGCGCGGCTAAACGCATTGCATCGTCGGATGGCGGATCGGGCGAGACTTCGAGCCCGTGGAAGTGCAGGTTGATTAGGTTTGGCGCCGCCGCGCCTGCCGGAAGGTGATTGATCAGTTTCACGCGGATTTCGTCGCCCGGCCAAACGCGAATCGTCGGCGCGATTCCAACGCTGCCGTTATAGGCCAAAGCCGGCGCACCGGTAGCCTTGTCGACGACGGCCTCGAGCTCCAGCGACGCGACGCCGCCGTGCGCGCTTACGACGGGAACGCCGGCCAACCACGGAACGCTCGGGGTTTGCGCTCTGCAACCCGCCATGCAGGGCAATATAAGTAGAAGGCACGACGCTGCCGTGAGCCGCACAGCGCTATCATCGGCCAGCGATGCAAACGGCGGCTTAAGCCAGCCTTATGCCGTCTTTAATTTTCGCCGTAGATTATGCAAGATTAAGTTCGCTAGTCCCGTAATGGTCGGGCATGTTTTCAAAGCTGCGTTTTCCGCTCGCTTTCGTCGCCATGCTTGGGTGCCTTGGCGTCGCCACGCCGCCTTTGACCGTCACCTCGGATACGGCGCTGGTCGGGTGGGCCGCCGGCCCGGCCGTCGCCGCCGAGCTCGAGGCCGAGAAGACGATGATGCGCGTTCCCAATGCTGCCGCGGCGATGGAGATCGAGCATCATATCTCGTCGGTGCCGCATCGCGCCGGCACGCCGGCCGACTATGCGACGGCGATGTACGTGAAGCAGCGCCTCGAGCAAGACGGCTTTACAACGCGAGTCAAGGAGTACAGCGTTGAAGTCACCGGTCCGCTCGAGCAGAGCCTGACGATGACCTCGCCACGGCAT